>NZ_JBHXAS010000080.1:0-23170 GCF_042727425.1 Peribacillus sp. NPDC060253 | reverse complement strand
GGCGGTGAAATAAATGATTCGCGGATTTTCTTAAAGGAGGAACAGGTTTGGAAAAAGAGAATCAGCTTGAAGAAATATTTGAACGACTTCAAGAAATGCTTCAGTCAATGAAATATGGGTCCATTACACTTATTGTCCAGGATGGTAAAATCATTCAAATGGAAAGAAATGAAAAGCTGAGAATTAAATAAGGTATCTGCTGACTAGAAAAACTAGAGGCGTGTTTAACTAATATAAAGAGAGTATTGGTTAAATTCGTCTCTTTTTCCTAGAGTCATATAAACTTGAGAAAATTACAGCGGATATTGATCACCAGTTACTCTAGCCAGTGAAACATACTGCAAGTTTTAGAGGGGGCAATAAAGTTGGCTGCATTAATAAACTATGAAAATTTCAACACTGAAGTTTTACCTGCTTTTCCTGAAGAAAGTGAGACAAAAGGAGCATTAGAAGTTCTGCAATGGGCAAATGAACAATATGGCAATAAACTCATATATGCATGTAGCTTTGGAATTGAAGGCATAGTGCTTACGGATTTATTGGCAAAGGTCAATCCTTCGGCAAAGATTGTTTTCCTGGATACCGATGTTCATTTTGAGGAAACTTACCAATTGATCGACCAAGTGAAAAAGCGGTATCCAAAGCTTTCTATAGAAATGAAGAAACCTGCTTTGACGCTTGAGGAACAAGCAGCGGAATATGGCGATGAATTATGGGTTAATGATTCCAACAAGTGTTGCAATATCCGTAAAATCATCCCGCTTACCGATGTGCTCTCAACGGCGACAGCTTGGCTTTCAGGACTGAGGCGGGAGCAATCAGAAACAAGGGCTCTTACCGAGTATGTCAATAAAGATAATAAATTCAAGTCAGTTAAAATATGTCCACTCATTCATTGGACATGGAAAGATGTTTGGCGTTATGCACACAAAAATGGACTTCCATATAATATCCTACATGATAATGGATATCCGAGCATTGGCTGTAAAACGTGTACGGCACCTGCCTTCAATGCAGATGATTTACGCTCTGGCCGTTGGCAAGGGGCTCAAAAAACAGAATGCGGATTGCATTTATCTTAAATAAATAGAAACCATAGGGGGAAATTAGCATGACAACCAGTTTACCGCACGGAGGAACATTAATCGATCTTTGGGAACCAAAATATGATTTTAGTAAAATAACAAATTCAATCGAAATTGATGAAATTGCTTTAAGTGATCTTGAATTGATAGGCACTGGTGCCTACAGTCCGATTAAAGGTTTTTTCACAAAAAGTGACTATGAGGCAGTTGTCAAAGATATGAGGCTTAGTAGCGGTCATGTATGGAGCATCCCGATTACACTGCCGTTAACCGAAGAATCTGCAAAAACAATCACGATCGGAGAAGAAGTAAAGTTGAATCATGAAGGTGAAACATACGGAGTTCTCCTTGTTTCTGATATTTTCACACCTGATAAACAATTGGAAGCGACATTAGTATATCAAACGGATGATGAGAAGCATCCAGGTGTGAAAAATTTATATAACCGCGGAAATGTATATGTCGGTGGAGAGATAAAATTGGTTAAGAGAATCGAGCGTCCGTTATTTCAAGATCATTATTTGGATCCTGTTGAGACAAGGAAAGCTTTTGCAGAAAAAGGTTGGGAAACGGTTGTTGGATTCCAAACGAGGAACCCTGTTCACCGTGCACATGAATATATACAAAAGACAGCACTGGAGATTGTCGACGGTTTATTCTTGAATCCTCTTGTAGGTGCCACCAAATCGGATGACATTCCAGCAGATGTACGAATGGAGAGCTATAAAGTTCTGCTTGAAAAATATTATCCTAAGGATCGCGTCTCCCTTGCCGTTTTCCCTGCTGCAATGCGTTATGCAGGACCAAGGGAAGCCATTTTCCATGCGATGGTCCGTAAAAATTATGGTTGCACCCATTTTATTGTCGGACGTGATCATGCAGGTGTGGGCGATTATTATGGCACATATGATGCTCAAAAAATCTTTGGGAATTTTAACGCTGATGAGTTAGGGATCACGCTATTATTCTTTGAACATAGTTTTTATTGTAAAGCATGTGGCAATATGGCTTCTGCTAAAACTTGTCCGCATGGCAAGGAAGACCATGTTATCCTCTCCGGTACGAAGGTTAGGGAAATGTTACGTAATGGTGAAATTCCTCCAGTTACCTTTAGTCGTAAAGAAGTAATCGAGGTATTGATCGAGGGTTTAAAGAAGAATGAAGTTTTTAACTAAAGCGTTTCAAAATGAAGGAATGAAGTAAGAGGGGGATCATAATGAATAAAAATACTAACATAACTTGGCATGAATCGACATTGACCAAGGAACTTCGCCGAAAACAGAACGGACATGAGAGTACTGTTCTATGGTTTACGGGACTATCTGGGTCAGGAAAATCAACGATTGCGAATGCAGTGGCTAAGGAGTTATATAACCGGAATATTAGAAGTTATGTTTTGGATGGGGATAATATCCGTCATGGTTTAAATAAAGATTTGGGTTTTTCTGAAGAGGATCGAACAGAAAATATTAGGCGGATCGGTGAGGTTTCCAAGCTATTCGTGGATAGTGGGCAGTTCGTATTGACCGCTTTTATATCGCCTTTTCGGGCAGATCGCCAGATTGTGCGTGATTTACTTGAAGACGGGGAGTTTATTGAAGTATACATAAAGTGCCCAATCGAAGAGTGTGAAGTTCGGGATCCTAAAGGTCTTTATGACAAGGCTCGTAAGGGTATCATTAAAGACTTTACTGGAATCGATTCTCCGTACGAAGAACCTGTACAACCGGAAATCGTTTTAGAATCCGACCAATACAGCATTGAAGAGTGCGTTGAACAGGTCATTGGTTATTTGACAGCAAAGAGAGCGATTTAATCAAGGAGGAAATGTAATGGTTTATGAGAAGTTTTGGTCGGAAAATCCACTAATCGCTAAAAATAAAACGGAAATCTGGAAATTGGAAAAAGACGGATTGAAGATATTTGATGATATTCCACATTACGCTGCAAATGGTTTTGAATCCATCCCTAAAGAGAATTGGGATATGTTCAAGTGGGCAGGTCTTTACTTGCAACGCCCAAAAGAAGCTGGTTATTGGATGATGCGTGTCGTTATTCCCGGGGGAATCCTTTCTTATGATCAACAAATCACACTAGCTAACATCGCCAAAGATTATGGGAGGGATGTATATGACATTACAACCCGTCAAGCCATTCAATTCCACTGGCTGACCATCGAACAAGTCCCGGATATCTTAAATCGTTTGGAAAAGGTTGGAATGACTACGGCTGGTGCTTGTGGAGATATTACACGTAATATTATCGGGAATGCATTAGCTGGTCTCGATCGTGACGAACTTTTTGATACACGTGATGTCCTTTATGATGTATTTGAATATTTCCGCCTTAACGAAGACTATTCAAACCTTCCAAGGAAATATAAAATGTCCATTAGTGCTAATATTCACAATGCTTCCAATGCCGAAATCAACTGTGTCTCTTTCAATCCAGCTACTAAAGTAATTGATGGAGTAACGGAAGTAGGTTTTCACGTAAAAGTAGGAGGCGGGCTATCCTCCGTTCCGATGCTGGCAGAAGAACTTGATTTATTCATTTTACCTGAAAAAACAGTCGAAGTGGCGGCCGCCATCACGACGATATTCCGTGACTTTGGGTACCGTGAAAAACGGCATCGCTCGCGATTGAAATTTCTTGTAGCTGACTGGGGTCCTGAAAAATTCAAGGAAAAATTGCTGGAATACACCGGTCCGCTTCCTGAAAAGGGAGAAAGTGCAGTAAAGGGGTGGAATGCAGGTTATTTCTACGGCATCCATAAACAAAAGCAAGAAGGACTCAACTATGTTGGAGTCAATATTCCAGTTGGCCGTCTAACTCCAGACGAAGTGATTGAGTTTGCAGAACTTGCTAAAAAATATGGTAATGGTGAAATCCGCAACTGTAATTCTCAAAATCTAATTATTCCAAATGTGCCGGATGCAAAACTTGAGGAATTGAAACAGGAACCCATCTTTGAAAGATTTCCTTATCAACCAAAAAAATTCATTGGTTATTCCGTATCTTGTACAGGCATCGAGTATTGTAACCTGGCACTCGTCGAAACAAAAAACAGAATGAGGACCATTTCTGAAACACTTGATGAGGAAATCGATCTGGATGTACCAGTAAGGATGCATATGGTAGGTTGTCCTAATAACTGTGGTCAAAGAGCGATTGCCGAAATAGGACTGCAAGGCATAAAAATGAAAAACCAGGAAAAACAGATGGTGGAAGCTTTTGAGATATACATCGGCGGTACCCTGAATGAGGGCGGGAAGTTCAATGAAAAACTTAAAGGGAAAGTGGAGGCTGAACAACTCTATTATGTTCTGAAAGAACTTATCCTATTTTTCAAAGAAACAAAGCTCCTTTCCGAAACCTTCCTTGATTTTGTGGAAAGGGTAGGGAAAACAGAGTTACAAAGCAAGCTTGATGATATATTAGAAGAAGTGGCCGTCTAAGGGAAGGTAAGCTATTTATGAATCTATATCGTTTTGAAGTCACGATCAAGGAAGAACCAATCCATGTCATCATTGTCGCTGATTCAGATGAACAGGCGTTTCAGCTTGTTGATATTGAGCTGGAAAAGCATTATTTGAAAATGCCGGAAGTTGATGATATTTCTTTATACGAAAAAAAGAAAATTAAAAATGGAGCAGGTTTCGTTTTAGCGGAATTCGAAACAATTCTCTAAGGGAGGGCAGGTTGCAAAAATGGGAAAAGTCTATCTAGTAGGAGCCGGTCCCGGAGATCCAGATTTAATTACATTAAAAGGATTAAAATGTATTCAAGAAGCTGATGTCATTTTATATGATCGACTTGTCAATAAAGAACTACTAAATTATGCAAAAGACGGTGTGGAATTGATTAATTGTGGTAAACTGCCAAATTATCATTTGTTGCAGCAAGAAACGATCAATCGATTCTTAGTCAAATTTGCAAAAAAAGGAAAAGTAGTCACCCGCTTGAAAGGTGGCGATCCATTTGTCTTTGGACGCGGTGGAGAGGAAGCGGAAGCCCTTGCCAAAAGTGGTGTGAGCTTTGAAATCGTACCAGGAATTACGGCTGGAATTGCTGCTTCCGCCTATGCAGGAATTCCAGTCACCCATAGAGATCACGCTTCATCCTTCGCGATTGTTACCGGTCATCGGAAAAAGGATGAAGAGGATAATATCAAGTGGGAGTCCCTGGCAAAAGGGATTGATACATTAGCCATTTACATGGGAGTAAAAAACCTGCCATATATTCAAGGGAAACTATTGGAGCATGGTAAAAGTCCAGAAACCCCTGTAGCTCTTATTCACTGGGGGACATTAAAAACGCAAAAAACGGCTGTCAGTACATTGGCTAAGGTAGTGGAAACGGCCAATGACGAACAGATTTCCAACCCTTGCATGATAGTAGTGGGCGATGTCGTTCATTTACGAGAAAAAATCAAATGGTTTGAAGCAAAACAAACCGAAAATTTGTTGGCAAATGAGGCCTATTAATGGAGGCCATTTTATATATTTGCCATGGCAGCCGTGTTAAAGAAGCTTCAGCCCAAGCCATTGATTTTATTAAAGTTTGTATGGAAGCACAGCCAAATGCCATTCAGGAGTATTGCTTTTTAGAAATGGAAACTCCTACGATCGAAGAAGCTTACGAAAGGTGTGTACAACAAGGTGCGACTAGAATCATTGCCATTCCAGTTCTATTGCTAACTGCTGTACATGCAAAATATGATATTCCGGTCATTTTGAACAAAATGAAACAACGGTATCCAAATGTAGTCTTGAAATACGGAAGACCCATAGGTGTCAGTGATAAAATGGTTGACATATTAGTGGAACGGTTGGAAGAAACAAATGAAAAGGTTACGGAGGATTCATTGGTTTTATTGGTTGGAAGGGGCAGCAGCGATCCCGATGTAAAACGGGATTTAGGTCAATTAGCGGATTTACTAAGGAGCAGGTTACCAAAAAGCAAAGTGGAAGAATGTTATCTGACCGCTGCATCACCAAGCTTTGCAGAAGCATTGGATATTGCAGAGAATTCTCAATCAAACCAAGTATTTATCATTCCGTATCTATTGTTTACCGGTATCTTAATGCAGTCCATCCAAAGCAATTTGAAAAAGATCCAGAAAAAGGGAGAACAACAAATCATACTTTGCCGTTATCTAGGTTATCATCCAATGATTGAACAAGCTATATCGGAACGAATTCATGAAGTGAGTGGGGAGGGAGCTTATGTATCCAATTACGCTTAATATTGAGAACAGAAAGTGTGTCATTATCGGCGGTGGTAAAATAGGTTACTTTAAAGCTGGCCCCTTATTAGAAGCTGGTGCTGAAGTGACCGTCGTAAGTCCCGAGGTATGCGAAGGATTTCAACGATTGGAAAAAGAAGGTAAGGTTCATGTTTTTCTTAAAGAAGTGGAAGAAAATGACTATAAAGATGCTTTTTTAATCATTGTTGCAACAGATTCTACTGAAGTTAATGAACTAGTGTATGAGAATGCATCCCAAAATCAATTGATCAACGTAATTAGTAATCATGAGCTGGGTAATTTTCATATACCAGCAACATTGAATAGAGGCATGCTTTCCATAAGCGTTTCTACCCAAGGTGCAAGTCCAGCTCTCGCAAAAAAAATCCGGAATGACTTAGGGGAAATGTATGATGAGTCATATGAAGAATATCTTGAATTTCTTTTCGAAGCAAGGATGATCATTAAAAAGGGTTCTTTTTCAAAAGAGGAAAAATCTAAGTTGTTGAAAGATTCCATAGAGGATATTTATAAATATTCCCATAAAGAAAGATATCGTTTTTTAGCCAGGCTTTTGCCAGTAGAAACTGAATAAAAATCATTGGGCTGATCAGAAAACTGAAGGCACCTAACCAACATGTGTTTTACATTGGTTAGGTGCCTTTTGTATCTGAATTGAAATCTGAATGTTCTTTTCAGGCAAACTGTAACCGCCATTCGGGTCTATGATATCAAGGTTCTATTTTAGTGGAAAAAGGGGAAGGTCATGAAAAAGTTAATTGTTTTAGCCTTTATCGGGTTTTTAGCCCAATTAATCGATGGTTCACTTGGAATGGGGTATGGAGTGAGTTCCACTTCCCTTTTGTTGACATTTGCGATTGCCCCTGCAGTAGCATCAGCATCTGTTCATTTATCGGAAGTCGTTACGACAGCTGTGTCAGGAGCATCACACATAAAGTTTGGGAACGTGGATAAGAACATGGTCTACCGTTTGGTCATTCCTGGTTCGGTAGGCGCTTTTGTAGGTGCATGTTTCCTGAGCAATCTGCCTGCCGAATTAGCTAAACCGTATATTGCCATATTTTTATTTGGTCTTGGGGTATACGTTTTGTTCCGCTTTTTATTTATTTTTAAACCGTCAAAGGAAAATGAAACTGTAAAACCATTAACAGCAAAACAATCCATTCCATTAGGACTTTTTGCAGGTTTTTGTGATGCAACAGGCGGAGGTGGTTGGGGCCCGATCGCAACGCCCGTTTTATTGTCGAAAAAAGGCATGACTGCTAGAAAAGCCGTAGGGACTGTAGATACGAGTGAATTTGCCATTGCTTTCTTCGGAAGTCTCGGTTTTATCATTTCTCTTGGATGGGAAGCGGTCAATTGGCTTTGGGTAGTAGCATTGATAATAGGTGGAGTGGTTGCCGCACCAATCGCAGCCTGGCTCGTCAGGATGCTTCCTGCTCAACTAATGGGTGTCTTAGTAGGTGGCTTCATTATATTAATCAATGTTCGAACACTTTTAACTGCATGGGTTCCGGTTGAATCCCATATATATATCTATACTGGTATTGTGATTTTTTGGATTTCGGGAATCCTTTTTACCATCAATAAGATGTCCACAGCAAAAAAACATGGTCATATCGAACAACAGCGGAATGCCTCCTAAAAACCGAGGTGGACAGTGGCAGCTTTTATGTAAATAATCATAGGTTCATAGAATACCTACGAGAAAAGTCATTTAATGAAAGGTTTGTAAGTGGGTTCCTAGATTCGTTTCATAGATAGAATCCCTATAGTTCCTAAGATAGAACATAGCAGTGTTATATCATATTGTTATTTTTCTCGCTTTTTGGCTGTCTTGATAATTGAGAGACGTCTGCGGCTAGTTTCTATGTAGCTTTATTCTCCTAATAAGGCATGAAAAGCTCCCCTATCCTAAAATCAGCTCAATTTTATCTATCCCATTTATGGAATATGCAGCAGGACCATTAGTTTATGGTCTGCTGCTGTTCAAATGATTGAATCGTACTTTCATATAATTCAATAAGCGGTAATATGTTTTTTTTACTATCGAATTGTTTTACTACCAACTTTCTTAAATCCTTTCCTGTTTGAACACCGATATTTGATTGATGAAGGTTGCGTAAGTCCTGATATAGAATGGCTTGGTTACATGTTTGTTTTGCCCCGTGATCCCCAAAGTAGCACTCCCACGCTTGTTGAAAATTATTCCTATTTACCGTTCCGAAGTAGCCGTGATTTCCACAAGAAATGATGGGCTTTTCGCATGCCATTGCTTCCAATGCCACTCTCCCCGTACCAACGACATAGTCAGCAAGTGCATAATAGTCCCTAACATTCTTTTGTTCCCCAGTGAAATGAATGAATTCCTCCTTACATGAAGATTGGATACTTGCTGCCATATTCTTAATATCCTTGAGTTGTCTCCCGTCACCGACGATGATTACATGGAGATTGGAAATATCGTTTAATTTTAAATCCCTGCAGGCTTTGATTAAAAGCATACAGATTTTTGCTTTATGACGAGTAATCCTACTGCAGTAAACAATTACTTTAGCGTTCAAAGGAATATTCATTTTTTTTCTTAATTCCAATGAAGGGGAAGGGGAAAAATCGATAGTATCAATTCCATTAGCAATCACTGATATATTCTTAGGGAAAAAAGGCTGAATATATTTTTTCACCGGCTCACTTACGGCAATCGCGGCATCTGTAAACTGTAAGACACTTCTAATCTCCCAATCAGGGAAGTATGTCCCGTGAAGTGTGAAAACGAACGGAATATTAGAGATTTTCGCTGCCTTGGCCGAGATGTGGCCGGAAGTAATCTGGTGACCGTGCACTAGTGTTATCTGTTCTTGACGTATTAAATCAACCAGCCCTTTTAACAATAGAGATTCCGTCTTTGACTTTATTGTTAATGCGGCAGGGAAATTCATGTGATGAATGGTACATCCCGTTTCACGTAATCGACTTATCATGCTTCCATTTCCAGTAAGTACCGCTGTGTATATCCCTCTAGACTGTAATTCCTTCACAAGACTTAACACATGCGTTTCCGTTCCACTTACATCCATTGTATCTAACACCATCAGAACTCTTGTGGCTTTCATGATATCTTTCCTATTAGGCAAAATTCGTCCGATTCATGAAATGAATGAACTTTAATTTGAGTTGAACTTTTTTTAATGAAGAATTTAGAGAGGGCATCTAGAACCATCCCATTTATCATGGCGCAACCATTATTACCGTCCGCATAATCTGTTTGAACAATGCTTTTGTAATCCTTTATTCGTCTATATGTCACCATTATCACCTCAACCGTATCATATTCAGTTCTTTAAGAATTGGACATGGTTTTGTAAAACCTTCAAATATAAATTCAAGTAATGAAAAAAAAGGTGGTTTAGTCCAAGCCAAAAAGATAAGTCATCAATATACTACTTTTGAAGCGATATAAGAAAGGCGCAGCAAAATTTCAAGATCCTCAAAGAAATCAAGTGACTCTAGTGGATCAAGGAATTCAAGAAGATCGAATCTAGGCAAAAATCCTAGCACAAATCCAGACCGAAAATTCATTTTTAGTCGGATCCATACCAGCATTCACATTTTCGATCGAGAATGAGTTCATTGCTGTATGAAAGAAAAGAAAGGGGGACCGAAAGGAAGATTAGAAAAAGAAATGCGAGCATTAAGGTAAAGAAATAACAATCAAAAAGGTGGTAAAAAAATGAGTAACGAGAAGCAAAGTGAGAAGCAAAGTGAGAAGCAATGTACAAACAATACCTCAGACTATCTCTTCTATAAATGGCTTGTTGAAAATGGGCGTCCGGGGAGACCTGGAACAGAGCCAACTGGTGAGTCGTATAATGATTTAAAAAGCGTTTTAAGAAAATTACTAGGAAGAACAGTAACGGTTTCCAATGACTTTGCCCCAGTGACTGGGATCTTAAGTGCTATTGAATCTGATTATATCGTAATTAGCGAAACCGCCGGAACTGTTGTATTTGTTCCATTAAGAGCAATCAATTCAGTTAGAGAGCCTATTTAAGGAGGAGAATGCATTGTTAGCTAGTATTTTTTATCGACAATTAAGACATTACATTGGGAACACGGTCACAGTGGCTACGAGCAGTGATTTATTTGAGGGAGTGTTACATGGGGTAACCAACCAAATCATTCGAATAACAGAATCGGCCCCAGGTTATGAAAGTGATTTGGATATTATTACTATCCCATTAGATCAAATAGAATTTGTACGCGTAGATAACGCACAATAATTTATAAGAAGAAGCAGCCATCTATCAGGTGGCTGTTTCTTTTGTTCGTTATTAGCCGATATTTCAATGGTTGTAGAATCCTAATCTGTGATTTTTTCTTGTATATAGTGTAAGGTACTGTGAAATGGCGGAAAAGGTAGTTAAATATTTTTCGGTTTTGTACAATAATTAGATAAGGGATTAGAAAAGGAGTAAAAAAATGAAAGGCATACCCGATCATATAAAAGAAAATTTGGAAATATTATTTGTTGGATTCAATCCAAGTATCCGGTCAGGAGAGACAGGCCATCATTATGCGAATCCTAACAACCGTTTTTGGAAAATCCTCTTCGAGTCCGGGCTGACACCAAGGAAATATCACCCGACTGAGGATTCTTCTTTACTGGATTTAGGTTATGGTTTTACAAATATCGTTTCCAGGCCTACAAAAGGTGCTGACGAAATCACAAAAGAAGAGTACATAAAAGGAAGGAAGCAATTAAAAAGGAAAATTGAAAAGTATGAACCTAAACTTGTCTGTTTCGTAGGCAAGGGTGTTTATCAGGAATATCGGCAATTACGAAAAATCGCATGGGGTCTGCAAGAAGATCCTTCATCAAAAAGGAGCATGGAATTCGTTGCCCCTTCATCCAGTGGATTAGTGAGAATGCGGATAGAAGAAATCATTGAAATATATAGGGAGATACCAATTCTGCTCCACAAATTGGAATCCCATTAACGAAATTTATTAAAAAATGAGATGGATCAGGATAAAGCTGAAAGGAAAAGCCATGGCATATCCTAGGTCATTATTTAGGTCACATTTAGCCCTCTCCAAGTCCATTTGCATTGGACTACGTTAAGAATACTTAGAAAATTGTCGATACATGCGATGCTTACTTTCGCTGCCATGAATGTAGCATGTAGACAAACTCGATAATAATGAGTTTGTCTACAGTTTTTTTGGGGGTTTTAAAATTTGACCGTTGATTTCCACTCCAGGCACTCGCTTTCCGCGGGCGGTCCGGGAGCCTCCTCGGCGCCCTGCGCCTGCGGGGTCTCCCGTAGACACGCTTTTCCCGCAGGAGTCTCGTACCTTCCGTTCCAATCAACTTTGTAATAACCGATAGATAGAACTCCTTTTTCCTACAAACTTGATAATAATTGATATTGCTATAGACCATTTGAGTGTTTGTAAAACTTGACCGTTGATTTCCGCTCCAGGCACTCGCTTTCCTCGGGTGGCCGGGGAGCCTCCTCGGAACCGTCACCCTTGGAGGCGTTTTCCCCGCAGGAGTCTTGCACACCCGTTCCAATCAACTTTGTTTTTACATAGTCCTTTTGTCTACAGTCTTTTTTGTTTTAAATAGATGCATTAGAACTTGAGGTGATGAAGGTGTAAAGAAATCAAAACGATAGAGCGTGAATTCGCAGATGCAAAAAAAAATCATTTTCATTAATTTAAAACAAGCTCCTATTTGAATCCGTTCAAATTGGCTAGGCATATAACGCTTTTTAATGAACATTGGAAGCTTGATTATCAAAAAAGGCAGTGATTACATAAACTAGGGTAAATGAACTTCTGAAACGTCAGTTTAGCTTAACTGAATTGAAAGCGCTTCTAATTTAAAATGAATGAACCAACGTTTAGAAAACGGCAGTCTGTCAACAATGGGAATAAGCAAGTAACTATGGAGGTGTTCAATTAATGAATGTAAATGGTGCCCTAGAGGTTCTTGATCGTATGCGGCTTCCTAATGGTGCGTACACTGCGAGCGTTTCCAATGATTATAATTATGTCTGGATAAGGGATGTCGTTTATACAGTACTGCCTTTTATAAATGACCCATCCAATCGTTATGAGAAGGCATATCACGCTTTATTCGACTTATTTCAATCCTATGAGTGGAAGATAGATATTCATACTGAACAGAAACCCCAATATCTATATGAATATATCCATGCCCGATATTCCCCTGAGCTAAAAGAACTGCCCGATGAGTGGGGGCATGCTCAAAATGATGCGGTAGGTGCCTTTTTATGGGGTGTTGGAGAAGGATACAGGCATGGGAAAAGGGTGATAAGAAATGAACGTGATTTACAAATCGTTCAAAAGTTGGTCAATTATTTAGAATGCCTGCAATATTGGCAGTCGGAAGATAACGGGATGTGGGAAGAAAATGTCGAAATTCACGCCTCAAGCATCGGTGCATGTGTTGCTGGTCTGAATTCAGTCAAAATGCTGGTCAACGTAAAGGAGGAACTAATTAAAAAGGGAGAAGAAACACTCCGTTTCCTACTTCCAAGAGAAAGTTCTTCAAAAGATACGGATTTAGCTCTTTTATCCTTAATTTATCCTTATCGACTCGTCGATCGTAATATAGCGCTTAAAATATTGAAGGATGTCACTGAGCGGCTTGAGAGAACGAGCGGCTGTATACGATATGAAAAGGACCTTTATTATAATGAAGGCCAAGAGGCGGAATGGTGTTTCGGGCTTCCGTGGTTGGGGTTATGCTATCATGAACTTGGTATGATGAACAAAGTAAAGGAATATATAGATAAAACGAAAATGATCATTCCAGAAAATTGGGAAGTCCCTGAGTTATATATTGGAGGCAGTAATATTCCTAACAGGAATACTCCCTTGGCATGGTCCGTCTCTTTATCTTATTTATTCTTAACGAAAACTCACATGATGCGCACCGAACAAGTAACATGAAGTATTCATACAGGAAAACGTAGAGCTCTTCCTAAAAAATAGGGAGAGCTTTTATTGAAATAACATTATTTTTACATAAAATGGTTATTTTTCTCGAAAAAATGTTTTAATTTTGAAAAAAACGGGCATTTATTACAATAACTTCTCCTCCATTGGAAGGATTAACATCATTTTCACCGAATATATATAATAACTGGGGAAGGATGGTTAAAATACTATCGAGTTCATATTTATGGAGGGGTTTTATTGGATACAATTATCGACCAGCTACAAGAGAACTGTCCAAGCGATTTCGATTTGTTTTTATTTCATGAAGGCACCCTTTATGAAAGTTATAAAATGCTTGGGGCACACATTGTAACATCATTAGGTAAAGAAGGAGTAAGATTCGCCGTTTGGGCCCCCCATGCCAAGCAAGTCTCAGTAGTCGGTAATTTTAATGATTGGGACGGAAAAGATCATGCGATGAAACGGATCGGGCGTTCAGGTATCTGGGTGTTGTTCGTACCAGAATTACAAGAAGGGGAACTTTATAAATACGAAATACATACACCTGGAAATAAACGTATCCTTAAAGCCGATCCATATGCCTTTTATTCGGAAGTCAGACCAAAAACAGCCTCGATCATTAAAAGGCTGGATAATTTTGAATGGCAAGATTCGAAGTGGATAGCGGATAGGAAAAAGGAAAATATTTATCATAAACCCATGTCCATTTATGAAGTGCACCCCGGAACATGGAAACAGACGGAAAGCGGTGAATTTTACTCATACCGTGATTTGGCTGATAGATTAGTTGATTATGTGATTGATAATAGTTTTACACACATAGAATTAATGGCCATAATGGAACACCCATTTGATAAATCTTGGGGATACCAGGTTACGGGCTATTATTCTGTAACTAGTCGTTACGGTTCACCGGAAGATTTTAAGTATTTGATTAACCTTTGCCACCAAAATGGTATAGGTGTCATCTTGGACTGGGTTCCAGCCCATTTTTGTAAAGACGATCATGGACTTTCCCGTTTTGATGGTACGCCACTTTATGAACCGATCGATCATAACAAGGCAGATCGGCCGTTATGGGGAACATATAACTTTGATTTCACCAAACCGGAAGTGATCAGTTTCCTAATATCGAATGTAATGTTTTGGATGGATGAATACCATATTGATGGGGTACGTGTCGATGCTGTATCGTCAATGGTTTATTTAAATCACGACAACCCTTTGCCGGTCAAGTTAAAAAACCAGTTTGGCGGTGAGGAAAATCTGGAGGCCATTCAATTCTTGCAAAAACTTAATGAAGTGGTTTTCAAGAAATATCCCAATGCATTAATGATGGCTGAAGAAGCAACAGATCGGCCACTTATCACTTCACCTACCGATATAGGCGGTCTAGGGTTTAATTATAAGTGGAATATGGGATGGACTAACGATATCCTGCGATATATGAAACTTGATACTGGGGAAAGGCCATATCACCATAGTCTCTTAACATTCTCATTTTTCTATGCTTTTTCAGAAAATTTTGTCTTACCCTTTTCACATGATGAAGTAGTTCATGGCAAGAGGTCGCTATTAAATAAGATGCCAGGTGACTATTGGCAGAAATTTGCGAATTTGCGTTTGCTCTTTGGATATTTCATGACGCATCCTGGAAAGAAGCTTCTCTTTATGGGCGGTGAATTTGGCCAGTTCATAGAATGGAAAGATGAGGAACAATTGGATTGGCTGCTTTTGGAATATGAATCTCATGAAAAACTGTCCTATTACTTCCGCACTCTACAGAAATTTTATAGAGAAACTTCCTCCTTGTGGAGACTTGATCATGTCCAGGAGGGTTTTGAATGGATAGATCCAAACAATAGTAGTCAGAGTATCATTACCTTTATGAGAAAAGGTAAACGCAAAGGCGATTATTGTATTGTGGTCTGTAATTTTTCTGCACAGACTCATACACATTATCAAATCGGTGTACCATCTCAGGGAAAATATATTGAGGTGTTCAATAGTGACTCAGCAGCTTTCGGAGGATCTGGTCAGGTCAATGAAGAACCCATTAATGTTAAAAAAGAAGCTTATCAAAATCAACCATTCAGTATGGAAATAACTGTACCTCCACTAGGCATTTCAATCTATATGAAGCAAACAAAAAAAAGACGGGGGAGAGTGAACGAATAGTGGGAGCGAAAAAATGGATAGCAATGTTATTGGCAGGAGGCCAGGGTTCAAGGTTAGGTGAATTAACCATTGGTTTGGCAAAACCAGCTGTTCCCTTTGGCGGTAAATATAGAATCATCGATTTTCCATTAAGTAACTGCACTCATTCTGGTATTGATACGGTTGGGGTACTGACCCAATATCAGCCATTAATTCTAAATGATTATGTTGGGAACGGTAAAGCTTGGGATTTGGATTTGGATGTTGGCGGAGTTTCCGTTCTTCCCCCTTATCAAGGGAAAGAAGGCGGTGAGTGGTATAAAGGGACGGCAAATGCCGTTTATCAAAATATTCAATACATTGATAACTATGATCCGGAGCATGTACTGATTCTCTCCGGTGACCATATTTATAAGATGGACTACAGTAAGATGCTGGATTATCATATCGAAAAAAATGCAGAGGCTACTATAGCTGTCATTCAAGTGCCATGGCAAGAAGCAAGTCGTTTTGGAATCATGAATACCAATGATGATGATAAGGTCACCCAATTCGATGAAAAACCAAAGTATCCAAAAAGCAACCTCGCTTCCATGGGTGTTTACCTTTTCAATTGGAAGACCCTAAGACGTTATTTAATAAACGATGAAAAAGATGCAACTTCTTCTAATGATTTCGGTAGCAATATCATTCCAAAAATGCTTGAAGATCGAAAAAAGCTATATGCCTATCGTTTTAATGATTATTGGAAAGATGTTGGTACGGTCGAGAGCCTTTGGCAGGCCCATATGGATTTATTGGAGGAAAAGCCAAACTTTCAGTTGGATGATCAGCAATGGAAAATTTTTGCCCGTAATGCAAATCATCCTCCGCAATATATTTCATCAGATGCTGAGGTTAGTCAGTCGCTTATCAATGAAGGGTGCATGATACATGGTAAGATTGAACATTCTGTTTTATCCTATAATGTACAGGTGGGCTATGGCTCAACCATAAAAGATTCAGTGATCATGCCTAATGTTACAATTGGTGAAAATGTTCATATAGAAAGAAGCATCATAGCCAGCAATTGCATTATTGAAAATGGTGCCGTAGTTGGTAATTCAGCGGTTACATCCGATATTACTTTAATCGGCGAAAATCAGACTATTATAAATCCAAACAAAAAAAAGATTACTCTTAACTAGAAAAAGGGGAAGATGCTATGGAAAATGTGTTGGGTATTATTAACTTAATCAATGAAAAACAACATTTAAAAGAGCTGACCGCTCACCGTAATGTAGCATCTGTGCCATTTGGTGGACGCTACCGTTTGATTGATTTTACGATGTCGAACTTCATAAATGCAGATGTATCAAAAGTAGCCGTTTTTCCAAAAGAAAAATATCTTTCAGTAATGGATCATCTAGGCTCAGGAAAAGAGTGGAACCTGGATCGGCGGTCAGGAGGATTACACATCTTGCCACCGATCCATCCGGATGAAAAAGTAACAGGCGATATGAAGCAATTCTATGATCACCTTAGCTTTTTCGAGCGGGCAGAGGCAGATACTGTCATCATTTCCCCTGGATGCCATGTGTGCAAATTGGATTTTAATGAAGTGCTTGATTACCATAAAAAACATAAAGCGGATATCACAGTCGTATATAAGGATTATGTAGGGGAGTTAATTGAAAAACCAATCTATAACACTTGCTCAGTAGATTCCGATGAGGATATCACGGACATTAGCTTTTATACCATTCCAAAACCTGGTGACCATGTTTGTTTAGAAACCTTTGTCATTAGTAAAGCCTTATTGGTGAACTTGATCAAAAGTTGTGTTGCCAGTGGAGAATATGACTTTTTGAAAGATGCTGTGAAAGCCAATCTCCATCGTTTTACAGTCAAAGGATACAATTTTACTGGAGATATGCCATTCATCCATTCCATTGAAAGTTTTCATTCCAGTAATATGAATTTCTTGAACCCTACCGTCATCCGTTCTTTCTTCGGTGATACATGGGATGTTTATACTAAGATCAAACATGAAGCACCGACAAAATATTCACGATCTTCGAAGGTTACCAATTCTTTGATAGCGAACGGTTGTGTTATTGAAGGAACTGTCGAAAACAGTATACTCTTCCGAGGGGTGAAGGTGAAAAAGGGCGCAATCATAAGAAATAGCATCATCATGCAAAAAGGTGAGATTGAAGAAGATGCTATCGTAGAAAATATCATAACTGATAAAGAAGTGAAAATTACGAGTGAAAAAACAGTCATTGGTTTGAATCAGCCAACTGTAATAAAAAAAGCGGAAGTAATTTAATAGAGGAGGTGCGGCAATGAACGTTGTATTTGCTGCTTCAGAATGCGCCCCTTTTATAAAAACGGGAGGGCTCGGAGACGTAATAGGCGCGCTCCCGAAAGCGCTAAAAAAACAGGGAGTCCATGTAAGTGTCATCCTACCAAAATATGGGGACCTTCCTGACCATTACAAACAAGAAATGAAGCATATGACGAGTATCGAAGTTCCAGTTGGCTGGCGCCAGCAATTTTGCGGAATAGAAAAACTTGTTGCAAATGGAATTACATATTACTTTTTGGATAATGAATATTATTTCAAAAGACATGGGAGTTATGGTTTTTTCGATGATGGCGAAAGATTCGCGTTCTTTTCCCGTGCGGTATTGGAGGCTTTACCCTATTTAGAAGAAAAGCCGGATATCATCCACTGTCATGATTGGCAAACCGGACTTGTCAGTGTATTACTGAAAGCCCATTATCACAATCATCCTTTCTACAAGGAGATTAAAACGATATTTACCATACATAATTTACGCTATCAAGGAGTTTATTCTAAATCTGTTTTAGCAGAATTACTGGATTTGAGTGAGCTATATTTTAATGTCGATGGTCTTGAATTCCATGGAAATGTCAGTTATTTGAAAGCAGGCTTAGCCTTCTCTAACATAGTCACAACTGTAAGCCAAAGTTATGCAGAAGAAATTCAAAGTCCCTATTTTGGGGAGAATTTGGATGGTTTTTTACGGAAAAGAAATGGTGACCTTAAAGGTATAATCAATGGAATTGATTATGATGAATATGATCCTGTCGCAGATGAATACCTTGCAGTTCCTTTCGATACCTATGAGGGGAAGATGGAGAATAAACGTCAGTTACAGGAATCGTTGAATCTTCCAGTCAATGATGGCATTCCGGTTATATCGATGGTGACCAGGCTAGTTGATCAAAAAGGAATAGACCTTATCCTCCATGTTTTCCATGAAATGATGAACCAAGGAATACAATTCATTCTTTTAGGAACTGGTGAAGAGCAATATGAATCAGCTTTTCGTCATTTAGCTGAGCAGTATCCAAATCAAGTTTCGGTAAATACATATTTTGATGAGGGTTTAGCTAGGCGCATATATGCAGGATCTGATTTATTTCTGATGCCATCGCAATTCGAACCGTGTGGCATTGGCCAACTTCTGGCGCTGCGTTATGGGACTCTTCCGTTGGTGAGAGAGACAGGCGGACTTCGTGATACAGTCATCCCCTATAATCAATTTACTGGTGAGGGGAATGGCTTCAGTTTTACGAATTATAATGCACATGATATGCTGCATTCAATTGAACAATCTGTTGGGCTGTACAAATTCCAGCCGAAGAGATGGAAGAAGCTGACCGAAAATGCAATGAAGTTGGACTTCAGTTGGACATCATCATCCTTAAAATATATGGAGCTATATGAAAGCTTGACTCCTGTATTGAAATGAAAACTGGATAGGCATTACACAAAGCACTTGCGAAAATAAGTCTTCGCGAGTGTTTTGTTTCTTTTACCATCAAATATGGGTATATGTATAGATATATATAAAATATTGCTGTGTAGGAGAATGAAAAGATGAAAAGAAGAAGAATGGAGTTCGTATTTTTATTTATTTTAATTGCTGCAGTGTATATGATCCTATTTACTGATGTTAGCTTCGACGTGAAGCTATTTTTTATTGGATTATATATTTTTGTTATGTTTATTACGATGTTTTCACTCATGCTGGAAAACAGATTTGCTCACGAAACGCTTTTATGGATGTATGTGCTTTTGTTTATTCCGGTATTTGGATATATGTTTTATCTATTTTCTGGTCAGCTCTATTTAAAGGGGTATTTGTTTCAAAGTAAAAGGAAAAAGGACCGGGAAGAATGGAAGAGTCTTGTCACGCATGTATCTTCACCAGATTTATCGTTCTTGAATAATCATCAGCAAACATTTGCCGATTTTGCCAAAAATGCATCTGAGACGACCATAAGTACATCATCGCAAACAGAAGTTTTGAAAAATGGCAATGAAACATTTACAGAAATCATTAAACAGTTAAAAAAGGCTGAAAAATTCATCCATATTGAATATTATATTTTTAGATCGGACAGGCTTGGAACGGAAATTATAGATATCCTGATTGAAAAAGCAAAAGATGGTGTGGAAGTTTTATTCATTTTTGATGCCGCCGGCAGTTTAAGCCTTTCAAATAATGAAGTTAAGCGAATGAAAAATGCAGGGATAAAAGCTTATCCATTTTCCCCTTTGAAACACGGTTTTTTCAATCAAAAGTTTAATTTTAGGAATCACCGAAAAATCATCATCGTTGATGGCAAAATTGGCTTTGTCGGCGGTTTGAACGTAGGTGAGGAGTATTTAGGAAGAAATAAAAACATTGGATTTTGGAGAGATACACACATGGTCCTTAAAGGGAAAGCTGTATATATGCTTCATACTGTTTTCCTTATGGATTGGGAATATGTCAGCGGAGAAGGTGTATTGCAAGAACGTCCGGAGATTAAAAACAAAATCGAAAAAGGTGATGGAGCTGTACAGGTTGTAGCAAGTGGACCGGATACACAACAGGGAATCATGAGTGATTTTTACTATTCGCTTATCACTAGTGCTACTGAATCAATCTGGATTGCAAGTCCATACTTCGTACCTAACCAAGCGATTAAAGCGGCAATCAAACATGCCGCGATAAAGGGGATACAAGTTAGACTTATGGTTCCGGCAGTAAATGATGGTTTTTTAACCCAATACGGAAGTCGTTCCTATTTCGGGGAGCTGCTTCAATTCGGTGTAGAGGTATACTCATATAAAAAAGGTTTTTTACATCAGAAGCTTATCATTGTTGATGGTGATACCGCTTCTATAGGGACGGCAAACATGGATATGAGGAGTTTTCATTTGAATTTCGAAGTGAATGTCTTTCTTATGGGAACACGTTCCATAGATGACCTTGTCAGCCATTACAAAGAGGATATGAAGGATTGCGACAAATTAGATCCAATCATGTATAACAATCGCGGGCTGCTTGAACGTTCAAAAGAATCATTTGCCAGGTTGTTTTCGAATGTACTCTAATGGGAAAAATTCAAGATCAATAGTATAGTTGATATGTAATGAAATCATTAGTTGGCTATAAGGAGAATTAGAGAGATTATGAAATTGGTTTCCTGGAATGTTAATGGAATTAGAGCGTGTGTTAAAAAAGGTTTTTTAGATTACTTTAAAGATGTGGATGCCGATATTTTTTGCCTTCAAGAAACTAAGCTACAAGAAGGACAAATTTCGCTTGAATTGGAAGGATATCATCAATATTGGAATTATGCATTGAAAAAAGGATATTCCGGTACAGCTATATTCACTAAGGAAAAACCACTTTCAGTGAAATATGGTGTAGGCGGGCAGGATGAGGAACCGGAGGGAAGAATCATAACCCTGGAGTTCGAGAAATTTTATATGGTGAATGTATACACACCGAATGCCAAAAGGGATTTATCGAGACTTGATTACCGGCTTGAATGGGAAGATGGGATGATTGATTACCTTAAAGGACTGGATAAGGTGAAGCCAGTTATCTTTTGTGGCGATTTAAATGTCGCACACCAGGAAATCGACTTGAAGAACCCAAAACCTAATATTGGGAATTCTGGTTTCACTACTGAGGAACGCGGGAAGATGTCTGAACTACTTGATGCAGGTTTTATCGATACGTTCCGCCATTTTTATCCGAACCAGGAAGGTGCCTATACTTGGTGGTCCTATATGAGTAAAGTAAGAGAGCGGAATATTGGGTGGAGAATCGATTATTTTATTGTTTCAAAACGTTTGTCTGATTCTCTAATAGAGTCTAACATTCACTGCGATATAATGGGCAGTGATCATTGCCCGGTTGTCTTGGAAACAAACCTTTAAAATCGAATAAATTCGTTTAAATGGGGATACTATTGGTTATCCATATTCAACAGGAGGTTAGATTATGAACACATTCATCGTGAGCTTTCATCAAGAAGATAATGTTGACACCATGCAAGTGCAAAAACTGACGGCAGCTGAGTTTGAAAAAACAACATCGCGTGGATTTCGCAGATTATTCGAACTGGATACAAATATTGGGTATTTCGTCTTTTTTGATGCAGAAGATGATGAGGGGGATTTATCTCATCTTGTTTTACAGTATGAAGAAGATAATCAAGATCCAAGTGATTGTTACTCCTTTTCTAAAAACGATTTTTATGAATTCATGGCCCTTTATTTACAAGGCATGGATGAAGATGAAGCGGAAGATGATAAAGATGAAGACAACGAAGAGTATGGGCCAATCCATCATCTTGCCCATTTGATGTTTCATATTGTTGAAGAAGGAAAATCCGTAAAGCCGTAACGGCCGTGTGATGAGATGAAAGGTACTTGTGAGCTTTGTAACAGGGATGAGATTGAATTAACCATTCATCATTTAACACCAAGAGAGGAAGGCGGCATCCATTTACCAATCGCCTATCTCTGTAAATCATGTCATAAACAGATTCACGCCTTGTACTCTAACCGAGAGCTATCCATCCGACTATATAACGTAGTTTTGCTAAAAGATGATGAATCATTAAAAAAATATGTAAAGTGGATTAAAAAGCAACCTGCAACGAAAGCAGTCAAGTTAAGAAAATCAAAAACCAAATAAAAGGCAAAAGCCCATGGCTTTTGCCTTTTATTTCAGCTTGCTTTATTTTTCAACCGGTCAAGTAAAAATCCGCCTTTAAAATAACGAGGTTCATATGAAATGATAAAGGCCTTAGGCTCAAACTTTTCAACGGTTGCTATCAATTCTTGTTCCCGGTTTCGTTTTGTCAAGATCTCCATCCGATAACGGTTGCTATCCCTGCCCTCGCCCGTATAAAGAGTGACGCCAAATCCGTTGTTCCTCAATGTATCAACTAACTGTTCATTTTTGGTTTGAGTATTAACGGTTACATTAATAAAACCAATAGCGAGTTTTTGCTCAATTTTCGTACCAAAAATTATTCCGATTCCAAAACCGACTGCATATACAACCATGGCGAGTATGCTTTGGTCACCGCCAAATACTAGGGATAAACCAAAAACGTATATTAACATTTCTGCGATACCCAGTATCGAGGCAAGTATGGTAATATTTTTTACTAAGAAAATGGTTCGCAGCGTGTAAATCGGAACATAAATAAGTTGCAATAGTAGAATCAGAAGTATTTCTTTCAATTTAGCACCTCACCAATATCTTCCAGTATTATTAGATGTTTCTTCTTGGGTATGTTCATTCCATAAGTAACATCTTCCATAATCTAACCACAAAATTATAGGAGAATTCAATGGGGAATA
>NZ_JBHXAS010000079.1:0-23594 GCF_042727425.1 Peribacillus sp. NPDC060253 | reverse complement strand
GCCGTCCTCGGTGATCGTCTCGGCGGTGGCCGCGGGGTCCTCGAAGTAGCTTCTTTTAATTCTTTACCTGCTTTAAAAGCTGGTACTTTGCTGGCTGCAATTTGTATTTCTTCACCTGTTTGTGGGTTTCTTCCTGTACGAGCTGCACGGTCGCGCACTTCAAATGTACCAAAACCAACTAGTTGGATCTTTTCTTCTTTAGCAAGTGTAGTCGTGATTGTTTCAAACAATGCATCCACTACTTTTTTTGCGTCTTCTTTTGTTAGTTCAGCTTGTGCTGCTACACTGCTCACTAATTCTGTTTTATTCATATGAACACCTCATCCTTTTATATTCTTTAAAGTATGTAGAGAAGACAACATAACATATCTTATATACGTCTGTCACTTAATATGGCTAAATAAAAGGAATTTTAACCTTTTCCCAATGTGTTTTCAGTGGTTAAAAGGCTTTGATCAACAGGATAAAATGATTTTTCCGTGACCATTTTTCAACTTTCCGTGGTTTCCAGCTGCAGCCATTGATAGATGGTTTCCATATCAATGTTTTCTTCCAAATGGGAAGCCAATAGATTATACGCTTCTTCCCTACGCTCTAAGTCGCTTTGAACGTTTTCCTTCACTTCCTCCAACCCCTTGTTCCTTCGAATTTGGTTAACTAGTAATCTAGTAAACAAGCGATTATGGAAAATTCCATGAAGATATGTGCCCATGACCTTGTTGTCAGTGGATATGGCTCCATCCTCTCTTCCATCCTTCAATAAAAGAAAAGGCCTTACTTCTGATTCCAAAGTCGTTCTGCCTAAATGGATTTCGAAACCGTTCAGATTCATTTCACCTTCCATTACCCCAGCAGAAAGGACACCTTCCATTTGTACCGTTTTCTTATCTGCTTGAAAGACGGTTTCCACCGGTAGAAGCGAAAGTCCTACTGCGTTTTCTCCATTGCCTTCGACTGCGTCAGGATCGAAAAGTTTAGTTCCAAGCATTTGAAACCCGCCGCATATACCAAAAATAATTGTTCCTTGTTCACGTAGTTTTTTAATGGGGCCATCCAATCCCATGCGCATGATCCACTCTAAATCTTCCATCGTGTTTTTTGTACCCGGCAAAATAAGAAGGTCAGGATTACCTAACTCATGGATACTTCCTACAAGCCGGACACCCACTCCGGGTTCATCAAAAAAAGGATCGACATCGGTAAAATTGGAGATCCGCGGAAATCTCAAGACTGCTACATCGATAGGAAACTCAGCTGTTTTAGGTTTTTTAAAGCGTAGGGAAGAGAGTGCCAATGAATCTTCCGCTTCTATATTCACTTCTAAATAGGGAAGCACTCCGAGAACCGGAATACCGGTTTCCTTTTCGACCCATTCAATGCCGTCGTCCAATAATTCACGCATGCCACGGAATTTATTGATGATGATTCCCTTTACACAATCGCGTTCATCTTGATCCAATAAGGCAAGTGTCCCAATGATGGATGCAAATACTCCACCACGGTCAATATCAGCAACTAAAATGACAGCAGCATCCGCAAGCTTTGCCATTCGCATATTTGCAATATCCCGGTCCTTAAGGTTAATTTCAGCAGGACTTCCTGCTCCTTCGAGCACGATGATATCATATTCATCTTGAAGTTTCTCCACTGATTTACGAATGATAGGCATGGCTTCCTGGACAAATTGATTTCGATAGCTTTTTGCATTCATATCAAGAAAATGTTTTCCGTGCACAATGACTTCCGAAACCATATCCTGCTTCGGTTTCAGTAGTATTGGATTCATATCAGTGGTTGCCGTGATTCGTGCTGCCTCTGCTTGCACTCCTTGAGCCCGCCCGATTTCACCGCCATCCAAGGTTACATAAGAATTCAAAGCCATGTTTTGTGATTTGAATGGGACGACACGAAATCCTTTATTGGAAAAAACCCGGCAAAATGCCGTACAAATCAAACTTTTCCCTACATCGGATGACGTCCCCTGAATCATAATGGATCGTGCCTTCATTTCGACCACCCCCTAAAACTCTAATCCTTTGACAGCGCCGATGCCCTCGTCATAATAATGCTTGGTCGCCTCAATGGATGAAACCAAATCCGCCATTTCCATCAGCTCTGGCTTGGCATCCCTACCGGTAATGACTACATGCATATGAGCGGGACGATTACGAATCGTTTCGATAATGTCATCCAGTGGCAAGACATCTTCAATCTGGAATTTGGAGATGGCTAATGCATTGTTCAACTCATCCAGGACGAGTAGATCGATGTCAGGATCACTCAGAGCCTGTTTCGCCTTTTCCCATGCTAACGATAATGCGCGGCGATGCTCTTCTGGTGTCTTGGTCCATGTAAAACCAATCCCAAGCTGTTCCATTTTAACGCCTAATTTATTTAATGCCAACGCTTCTCCATATGTACGTTCTGGTGATTTTATGAATTGAAGGAATTTAACATTCATTCCCCTTCCGATTGCCCGTAAAGTCACCCCTAATGAAGCAGTCGTTTTCCCTTTCCCATTTCCCGTATAAATAAGCATTAATCCTCTGCGTGCCATTATCTAACCCACCTTCATAGCCAAACTGTTTTTTCTATGTATGAAGTCCTTTTAGTAGCAGGAACTGGTTGATCATCTTTTGGATATCCAACAAAAATGGTGCCGATCACTTTTTTGTTTTCCGGTGAACCGATAAACCCGTGCAGTCGTTCATCCCTGACAAGACCCACCCCCCTAGTACGCCAAACGAATCCAAGACCAAGTTCTTTCGCGGCAAGCCACATCGAATGGACAGCACAGCAAGAGGCAAAAACATTGTCTTCGGATGAATCCGGATCGTCTGGCAGCAAATCAGAAGTCACAACAATGATAAGCGGTGTCGTCTTTACAACTTCCAGTGAACTGTCAATCAATTTTGGTTTGGTCGGGAAGCGTTCATGTAAATAACTTTCAGCCAACCTTTCGTAACGGAGCTTAGCTTCTCCCTTGATGACATAAAAACCCCACGGTTCACGCAGTCGATCGTTAGGGGCATATGTAGCTGCTTCCAATAGCATCCTGATTTTTTCATCTTCCACGTCTTTATCTTCGTAATTCCTTATTGCTCTGCGTTCCTTCAATTCTTGAATGATGGACATTCCGACTCATTCCCTTCAATAATGGACTCTGATTCAATCATTCTATCAAACCACTGGATTTTTTCTCTTAATTGGACGACATCGCCTACTAGGAAGATTGACGGATTTTGAAACTCTTCTTTCAAAGCTAGCAAAGGAATCGAATTCAACGTACCGGTGATCGTCCTTTGTTTTTGTGTCGTACCCCATTCAATGACGGCCACTGGCGTATTACCGTCCCTGCCATGCTCCATCAATTTTTCACAGATAAACGGCATATTCCCTATTCCCATATAAAAGGCGATGGTATCGATTCCTTGAGCCAATGCCTGCCAATTCAGGTTATCTTGCCCCTTGTAATCACGTCCATGTCCTGTCACAATCGCATAACTAGACGCATGATCACGATGGGTAACCGGGATACCCGCATAAGCCGGAGCCGCGATTCCCGCTGTGATTCCTGGGACGATATCATATTCAATCCCATTGGCAGCCAGTATCTCGGCTTCCTCCCCACCCCGCCCAAAGACAAATGGATCTCCGCCCTTTAGACGAGTTACATTTTTTCCCTGCAAGGCTTTTTCTACTAAAAGTTCATGAATTTCATTTTGTATGAGATGATGTCTCCCTGGTGATTTCCCGCAATATACTAGTTCTGCGTTTTCTTTTGCATAGGTTAATAGTTCTGGATTGACTAGCCTGTCATATGCAATGACATCCGCCTTTTGGATACATTCCAGTCCATATACCGTAATCAGTTTCGGATCTCCGGGACCCGCACCGACCAGATGTACTTTTCCCGGTTTCATGCTCGTGCCTCCTCTTAATCTTCAAAAAATATCTTTTCCTTGTTAGATCCGTTTTTTTGTTGTAAGCAAGCATCCATCCAATTCTCGACAAGCGTTGGATTGGATGCAAAATGAAAGTGAGTATACCCAGCAACAAGGTTACCCAATACACATCCCTCTTGTTTCGAGCCGAATCTGCCTTTGGCCTCATACGCATGTGGAAGTTCAGCATTTGCTTCAAATGTCGAATAATGAAATTCATGACCTTTTGCCTGCTCATGATCCTTGATTAAAAAATTGCTTGGAGTTCCGGTAATTTCACGATATCCAAGTGCTGCAAGCTTTTTCTGCATTCTAATCCTGCCTGGAATCACCCCTGCCATCTGATGCGTTTCTCCGGAAGTGGTTTCAATCGATTGGCTCAAAAACATGAAACCGCCACATTCCGCCAAAGTCGGCATCCCCTTATCAATGGAGCTTCTGATGGATCTAATAGCACTCACGTTACCGGAAAGTTCGGCTGCGAATTCCTCAGGAAAACCGCCTCCAAGGTATAAACCATCAGCTTCCAATGGAACTTCATCCCCTTTTAATGGAGAAAAATACTTGATGTTCGCCCCTTTCGCTTCGAGCAACTCAAGGTTTTCTTGATAATAAAAATTAAAGGCTGCATCTTTTGCGACGGCAATGCACACGCCTTTTTTATTTTGGGGCTGAAATATATTTGAGTTTCCACTTGAAACGGCACTTGTCTTAGACAAACGGTACAACTGATCGACATCGATGGTTTCCATGACTAATTGTGCAAGTTTATCGAAAAACGGGTTAAGTTCCCCGCGCTCAATAGCAGGAATTAGACCCAAATGACGGCTAGGAATATTAATATCCAATTCCCGCTTCATATATCCCAGCACCGGAACATCGCATTCTTGCTCAATGGCCGCTTTGACTATGTTGTAATGCCCCTCACTGCCCACTTGATTGGCAATAACCCCAATGATGTTCGGACCGGTTGAAAAGTCCTGAAACCCTTTAACAATGGCGGCGGCACTCCGCGCCATGCTGGCACAGTTGACAATCAACAAGACAGGGCTTTGGGTGATCATGCTGATTTCAGCCGTCGACCCTGTATTCGATAAAGGACTTTTGCCATCGAAAAAGCCCATGACTCCTTCGATGATTGAAATATCAGCTCCTATACTTGCTTTGTTAAGTATTTCGCGAACGGTATCGTGTTCAAACATCCAACTGTCAAGATTGCGTGAAGTACGTCCTGTAACTGCGGTATGATAGGTTGGATCAATATAGTCAGGACCACATTTGAATCCTTGAACGGTATAGCCTTGCTTCTGTAGAGCTGCCATGATCCCGATTGTCAATGTCGTTTTTCCGACACCGCTTCCGGTACCCGCGATGACCAATCTTCTATCGCTCATTCATGTTTCCCCCCTTCTTAAAAAGGAATGATCCCAACTGATATGGTGACGTTCCCCGACTTTTTCTTGACCAGTACCAAATGTTCCGCTTTTGTATAAATTCTAACAGCTGGTTCACTCACACCGTATGCCCCTGTGTATTTAAATACTGTGTCGGATGGCGCTTCGATTTTAGCTTGATTAAGCTCTACTGGTTCATAATGCACAAATTCCCAGCCAAACTTCTTCACTACTTCAATCAAACCAATTTCGTCTTTCTTTAAAGATATTGTACAGATCGCTTTAACACTTTTTATGGAAAACGATAATTCCGCAAGTGTTTCTGCAATTACCTGCTCAATTTCAGCAGTCGATGTTCCCCTATTGCAACCAATACCGAGAACAATGACTTTAGGACGATAAACGATACCATTTTCCAAGATCTTCTTTTCCGACTCTCTAAGCAATCGGTGAGTCACGACCAGAGCTGCTTGTGGCTTTGCTTGAAGCGCTTTTTCAATGGATGGGTATACGATAATTTGCTCAGGTAATGTCGTTTCATACGACCACCAGTTCCGTTCACCTGACTCCTGTACAACAGCGACATGCTCTTCATTAACAACGGATGCACTTACTGGCGTCAATTTTTCTGCAGAATCCCAAATCCAGCCAAAGCGCTGGCCGAATAAGTCGACAGGAATCGTTTTTTGTACATCTGAAGCCGTCGTGATTATAGCATTTGCGTCAAGGGCTGCTGCGACTTCCTTAGTCAGTTCATTTGCACCTCCAAGATGCCCTGACAATACGCTGATAACATTTTCTCCCTTGTCATCAATGACAACCACACCTGGATCCGTTTTCTTATCCTTTAAAATGGGGGCAATCATCCTGACGACCGCTCCGAGTGAAATAATTAAAATGATTCCTTTATACTCCTTGAATAGGGCTGGTAAAAGCATACGGACACTTCCCGAAAAAAGCTGGATCTGTTTCCGTTCCTCGTCCCCTTTTTCAAACTTGCTCATGTAATAAAGATCGGCATTTGAAAAAACGGTATGTAAGTTTCGGGCTAGCTGAACCCCATGCTTAGTAATTGCCACGATTGCATAGGAATGTGATGTCTTAATGGGAGCAAGCTCCTCTTCTTTCAATTCAATGATCATGGCTTGACCCCTTTTCGGTAACCATGGGTAAAGCTCGCATCATATAGTTTTGAACGATACTCATCTTTATCATGGATATTGGGGTCCAAGGCCCAGCCTGCCAAGATCATGGCATGCTTACGAATGCCATTTTTGCGCATATCATCGTCAAGATTCGATAAAGTGGTACGGACAATTTTTTGGTCCGGCCATGTTGCCCGTTGAATGACGGCAACAGGCGTATCATCTTTCCAACCGGCTGCCTGGAGTTCTTTGACGATTTTTTTGGTTAAGGTCGCGCTCAAGAAAAGGGCAATCGTACAATGATGACTCGCTAAATCCCGTAATTTTTCGAATTCCGGAACCGGTGTACGTCCTTCAGCTCTCGTTAAAATAAGAGTCTGGGTTAAATCGGGTATCGTCAGCTCGGCACCAATAGCCGCTGCTGAAGCGAATACCGAACTTACGCCAGGAATCACCTCATAACCAATATCCTCTTTCTTCAATAAGACAATCTGCTCCATAATTGCACCGTACATAGCAGGATCACCTGTATGGATTCTGGCAACCATCTTTCCTGCTTTAACACGATCAACCATAATGTCAACAATTTCTTCCAAATGCATGCCAGCCGTTTTCAGGACCTCGGCATCGGGTTTTGCCTTAGCAATCAATTCCTCATTCACTAATGAATCCGTATATAAGATCACATCAGCCGTTTGGAGAATGTTCAATCCTTTTACAGTAATCAAATCCGGATCGCCCGGGCCGGCACCTACAATATATATCTTCATTTCCTCACCACCATCAATGTTAAATATTCCAGTTCTAGTCCTTCCAATTCACTTACTTTCCAAATCACTTCTTCATCGGATGTGACTTTGGTTACGACCGATGCCTTTTCAAGCAAGTCTAAATCTTTTAAAACAGTAATCATTAAATCAATGACTTTTGCCACTTTGATGAACACCACGGCATCATGATCTTCAATCGCCTTCTTCATCGCTTCATAATCATCTCTTGCAGGAACGATCGCGACATGATCATCCCCATCAGCCAAAGCGATGCCCAACCTTGACGCAGATCCATTAAACGAAGAAATGCCTGGGACTGTCTTGATTTCGACTTCTGGATGCAGCTCCTGCATCAATTTCATCATATGTATGAACGTACTATATAAAAGAGGATCACCTTCCGTAACGAAAGCAACATCTTTTCCTTCATTTAATTTTTGCCAAACCTTTTCAACCGTTCCGTTCCATTCCCGATCCAAAATCGCTTGATCTTTCGTCATCGGAAATACAAGGCCCAGCATATCCTTCTCTTCAGGACGAATGTACACTTCAACGATACGATGGGCGTAGCTTTTACTTCCTTTTCTTTTTTTCGGATACGCAATGACCGGAGATTCCTGAATCACGCGAAATGCCTTAACTGTAATAAGCTCTGGATCGCCCGGACCTACCCCAAGGCCATATAATGTACCAAGATTACTCATTTGTGTCTTCCTTTCGTTTTGCAGTTATGATATAAACCGGATTAAGCGGTACAAATCGGTTCATTCCCAATATCGGCTTACTTCTGGAGATTTGCGCATGCATGATGGACGTGTCAAACCCGGCTTCACCAAATGCCTCATTAGCCCTGTAAAGATTCTCTATTGTTGCAGCGTTAAGAACGATTCTGCCTCCTTCTTTCAGCCTTTTGCAGCAAGTATTGATTAGATCTACCATTTCGCCGCCAGTCCCGCCAATAAAAATCGCATCTGGATCTGGAAAGGTTTCCAAGCCTTGCGGAGCTTTTCCATGAATCGCTGTTAAATCGGTACGAAATTTACGTTGATTTTGATAACAATTTTCTAAATCAGGCTCGTTTTTTTCAATTGCATAAATTTGGCCTTCAGGTGCAAGCTTAGCTGCTTCTATTGCCATGGATCCCGTACAAGTCCCAACATCCCAAACTATACTGCTTTTCTTTAGCTTCAATGCATGCAGGCTTAATACTCGAATTTCCTTTTTGGTTATGAGGCCTTTATCCGGCTTCCGCTGTGAAAATTCTTCATCTTCTATCCCTAATGACCAACTCGGCCCTTCTGATTTCCGTTTTAAAATGACGACGTTCAACGGGGAGAATTCACGCTCCATCATTTCATCAAGTTCATACCAACCTGAGGTTTCCGTTTCCCCTTGAAGATTTTCGGCCACAAATGCCCGATATTCTGTCATTCCATACGAAAGGAGATATTTAGCCAATTGGTTGGGACTATTTTCAACGTCAGTAAGCAAGGCAACTTTTGCTTTCCCATCAATCCTTTGTGCCAGCCCTTTCATACTGCGACCATGTACACTAACAAGAAAAGCATCTTGCCAGCTCTCACCCATTTTTGCAAAAGCAAGTTGAATGGAACTGAAATATGGGTAAACTTCCATGTTGATTTTGCTGGAAAGATAGCCTCCCATTCCGTAAAATAATGGGTCACCGGATGCTAAAATAACAGTTGGGCGAGTTTCCTCCTGTAGTTGTTCTACAACTGTTTTCAAACCGCCCTTTATGATAATCTTTTTGCCAGAATAGTTCGGAAAGAAGGATAAGACCCGCTCACCTCCGACCAGCACTTCACTTTCTTCTATCCATTGGGCATATTGAGGCAGTAAGCTTTCCTGACCGTTATCCCCTATCCCGATTAATTTCATCGATTGACTCAATTCCAACAGCCCTTCCCAATAATTGTCCTTTCAACGAATAAATCGCCGTTTCCATTTCAATGTCACCCTTCACTTGCTTTATTGCAGAGTGACAACAGGATTCACATAGTTTATTAAAAAATTCAAAATTATTAATCTCTGACATCATGTCCCCTACCTGTGAAGCGGTGTTTGCATTCTTGATTTCAAGAACCAGTTCTTCTTCAGCTCCGACGCTTTGGGCAATTTCCGATAGAAATCCGAAATCGACCGGAGCACTTTTTGAATGGACCATCATTACACCTTGGGCAACTTTTGAAAATTTCCCCATCATGCCGACCAATGACACCTTTTTAATTCCCTGCCTTTTACATTGCTTTAGCGAGAATCCTACAAAGTCACCCATTTCAATAAAGGCTTCTTCAGGTAAATCAGGAAGAAGGCCCATTGCATACTTTTCACTCCGCCCCCCAGTGGTTAGGACAAGATGCTCACACCCACTCGCCTTGGCGACACTGATAGCCTGGACGATACTTGCCATATAGGCGGAACTGGAAAAAGGGACGACGGTGCCCCTTGTTCCCAAAATGGAAATGCCTCCCACAATCCCCAAGCGCCCATTTAATGTTTTTTTTGCAATTTCTTCACCTGCCGGAACGGAGATAACGACTTTCACACCTCTATCAATCTTAAATTCTTCCAATGTTTGCTGCACAGTGGATAAGATCATTTTGCGCGGTACAGGATTAATGGCCGCTTCCCCTACAGGAACGGGAAGCCCGGGTTTGGTCACTCGCCCCACACCAATCCCTCCATCCAAGATGATCCCAGGAGCATCCGACCAGCTGACAGTAGAAATGATATGTGCCAAATGGGTGGCATCTGGATCATCTCCAGCATCTTTAATCGTTTCTGCACTAACCGAATTTTCCGATATATCATATCTCTCAATGGTGAAAGTGGCATCACGGCCGATCGGCAAGGAAATCGTAGCCTCCTCAAGGGCATCCCCCGTGATCAAAGCGGTCAATGCCGCTTTAGTCACGGCTGTCGAACATGCCCCCGTCGTATACCCATGACGCATTTGTGAGGGATCTTTTTTTACTTTCTTTTCCATGTTTATTAACTATCAGCTAAAAGGGAAATTGCGTTCAATGCTGCAACCGTGACAGTACTTCCACCTTTTCGGCCAATATTCGTAATGAATGGCACTTCTGTGATCTTAGCCAGTTCCTCTTTCGACTCCGCTGCAGAAACGAACCCAACAGGCATTCCAATAATTAAGTCCGGCTTTGCAATCCCTTCTTTAATAAGGCGAATGAGCTCAAGTAAAGCTGTAGGTGCATTGCCAATGGCATAAATGCCCCCTTCATTTTCCTTTACCGCTTTTTGCATCGAAATGATCGCTCTTGTCGTATTCAAACGTTTTGCTTCGACCATCACATCTGGATCTGAAATGTAGCAATGAACGTCCCCCCCGTGTTTTTGAAATCTTTTTTTGCCTGTACCGCTCTCGATCATTTGCACATCCGCAATGACATGTCTACCTTTGCGAATGGCTTCCACACCAGCTTGAATGGCATTTGGATGGACGATGACACTTCTTCCCAATTCAAAATCAGCTGAAGCATGAATGACCCGGCGGACGATCTTCCATTCATCCTCAGAAAAATCATGATCGCCCATTTCTTCAGCTATCATTGAAAAACTATAATCATATATTTTGTCTGGATCTACCGTTAGTGGTTTGAAATCCGTTTTAAAATCCATCTTGCATTCCTCCTATTATTTATTCAACTGATTATTCAACTCGGCAATAACATGATCAAAACTGGAATGAACATTTTGATAGTCAACATCTGGCCTTGATATCATAATCGTCTCTATTCCACATTCCAACGCGGCTTCCAATTTCTCATCAACCGCACCGACCTTGCCACTTTCTTTCGTTATCATCAATGTGACGCCATACTGTTTATATAGGGCTTTATTTAATTCTTTGGAAAATGGACCTTGAATCGCAACGATATTTTTTTGTTCAATGCCTAGCTGCGCACATTTTTCCATATTATCCATGCGTGGCAGCATTCTCGCTATCACTCTAGTATTATCGAGCCCTACCAATTCTTTTGCGAAGACAGCCAGGGTTTTACTTCCGGTCGTGAGCATGATGACTCCCCGTTTTACGGCGGCAAGCTTAGCAGCTTCTTCATAATCACGAACCACTATCAGTTTGTCATTCTGAAACCGTTGACTTTCACGCTCATAACGAATATAAGGAACATTTGCTTCCTTTGCTCCGTTAAGTGCGTTTTTTGATGCTTCTTCCGCAAATGGGTGACTTGCATCAACTACAGCCTGAAAACCTTTTTCAGTGATTAAAGAGGTCATATCCTCTGCAGTTAATCGGCCAATCCGGGTGGATATTCCTGCATCTTGCAAACTCTTTGCCGCCGACTCGGTTACAACAGTTGCCAAAACCCGGAATCCAGCCTGCTGCATTTCAATCGCTAATTCCCTTGCATCACTTGTACCCGCTAAGAACAAAATCATTTTGACGTCCCCACCGCTTGTTCATCATGGTCATGATCGTGATCGTGGTCATGATGGTGATGGCCATGTTCATCATCATGGTGATGGTGATGATGCGCATGTCCATGTTCCTCAACATATAGACGATAATTTTCCATATCACGTGCCCCGCTTGATCTGCCTTCACTGGCTTCCGTTACACGTTCTTGCAGAATGTTCTGTAAGGTTGGATGATACCCAAAATACTTCGCCAAAATAAATTCCCGATCAAGATATTGCTCTTGATAGCCTTTCAGCATATCCTCCATTCTTTCCATTAACACCCCCGTGAAGAGGAAATATGGCAGCATCACTATTTTTTTTGCCCCCAACCGGATGCATCGTTCAATGCCTTCATCAACATGCGGGTCCGTTACACCCATGAACGCTGTTTCGACCCATTTAACGTTTAATTTTTCCCATAATAATCGTGAAATTTTATAGATATCACTATTTGCATCAGCATCACTGCCTCCTCGGCCAATTAGCAATATTGCTGTCTCAGCTTGTTCCGAGGATGTATCGAAGCCGGCTTCCTCAAGTCGGTCTGTCAGGATCGTCAATACATCATGGTGGACCCCGATCGTTTGACCATATGTGAATTTCACTTCTGGATACTTGGTTTTCCCATCCTCTATTTCAGCTGGGATATGTAATTTTGAATGTCCTGCATGCAACAAAATGATCGGTATGACGATAACTTCCGTAGCGCCCCGGTTTACACAATTTTCAATACCTTTGGATATATTCGGTTTTGCAAATTCCAAAAAACACGTTTCAACCAAATAGGCGTCATCCATTGCCGGAATCATATTTTCAATAAACTTGAGGACCTCTTCATTTCCTGAAGCCAAGCGGCTTCCGTGACCTACGAATAATACTGCTTTCATTTACTTTCCCCCTCTTTAAATTAGTCTTCACAAGGCGCAGGCTCTATGTGTATTTTGGGAGCAATGTCCTGATAAGAATAACTCTGAATCTTTTTGGCACGTTTGAAGTATTTAAACAGCCGCTCATTTGGATGGGCATTTTGCTTATACTCTTCTACAATGTCCGTGATCAATGCAACAAGCTGTTCCGGATCAATGCCTTCCGCAACCGGCTGACCTGGATGGGCTGTTCTTCCAACTGGTTTAGCTCCAAGGAATAAGTCAAATTTCCCTTTTCGGAAGACAATCCCGATGTCATCCATCACGGCGCTATAACAAGCCATTCCACACCCATTAAAACCGATGTTCAATTCCTTAGGCAATTTCATGCCGCCAAGGACCCTTTGTATTTCGTCTGCATAAGGAATAGATTCGGTTTTTTCACCATCACAGAAATCACACGCTTTTAATGTCAGTACATCTCCAATCGGTGATAATAGAAAGTTTGCTGATTGTAATTTCCAAGTGATGTTCTCCGGATCCGTTGTCGGGATCTTTAAAATGATCTTATGATTTGGCGTGTATTCCATCGTTCCCTTTTCCCCGACAACTTCCGCCAGTGTCATCATTTGTTTGGGAGTGAATTGTTTATTCGCTACCCCTGGACTGACGGCAAGCTCAAACACCGACTCCATTTTTTGCTGAACAATCGGCTTGATGGATTGCTGAACGGTTTGACCCTTCACTCTTGACAGGGCTTCCATGGCCATTTCAAAGGAAGCGAGCTTCTTTTCTGGTGCTTTTGTAAGTAATCCAACTCCTCCAGGAGACTCGGTGAAGGATTCTTGCATGGAACCGGCTTCTTGATCTAATGCCCACGGTTCTGCTTCTTTTTGCAGACGTTGATGCGGCTTCAATGTTTGTTTTTCCGAATTCAATGTATATTTCCTCTGATAACCTCTTGGTGTGATGATTTTGTCATCGTATAAGAAGGTGGATGAATTACCGATAATGACGGTGGTCAGCATTCCAATATCGTGATTCAACATATCTTTTAAATTCGTGATGACAATATCCTGACGATCACGATATGCACTTTTCACCAACCCGACAGGTGTATCGGGTGAACGGTAGCGAAGCAGAATTTTCTGTGTTTCAACAATTTGCCTTGTCCGCCTGCCGCTTCGAGGATTATAAAGGGCAATGACAAAATCAGCCATTGCAGCAGCCTCCACCCTTTTAGCGATAAGATCCCATGGCGTTAAATGATCACTGAGGCTAATGGTGCACGAATCGTGCATGACAGGTGCCCCAAGTAAAGATGCACATGAATTAATGGCAGAAATACCAGGAATGACTTCAATGCCTACCCCCGTTTCTTCTTTCCACCCTTTTTCAATCAATACCTCATAAACCAATCCAGCCATTCCGTAAACACCGGCATCTCCACTGGAAATTACAGCTACTTTCTTTCCCAACTCCGCTTGTTTGACTGCTTCCTGTGCACGTGATACCTCTTCAGTCATCCCCGTACTAATAATCGTTTGATCTGTAAGAAGCCCCTGAATGAGTTCAACATAAGTTTTATACCCAATGATATAGTCACTTTCTTGAAGGGCTTCAACAGCACGTTTGGTAATATGTTCAAAATTCCCTGGACCAAAGCCCACTACGAATAATTTACCGTTTGTACTCATTAAGACATCTCCTTTTACTTATTTGTTCTTTGAAATACCTGTATGAGCAGGAAAATCAGGATTAGGGGCCATTTCCCCATCAGTAAATTGATAAATCATTTGAGGTACAAACTCCCCATCATCGATAGTACGCACAATCTGCCGACCAAAGTCAGGGGAATCCACTCGATACCATTTCCCTTGGGGATAGGCAATCACAACGCAGGCATCCTTACATCTTCCGTTACAGCGAGTCCTCGTTGTATGTATTTTCAGATCCAGTCCCTTTGAAGTGATTTCATCGCGGATGGCTTGGGTCACTTCTTCTCCGCCTTTTTTCATGCAACTGCTCCCATTACAAATAAACAGATGCGAGTTTGTCCCCTGCAAATTCCAAGTAGTCATCTTCTTCCTCCTGAGTTCAGGGAAAAGGCAAAATAAAAAACCTTAACATAAGAGTCAAGGTTTAAAAAACTATATGAATGAGAAGCACTCTGCAAATATGCTGAATCTCCCAAAATCGTCATAGTCCTTCTACCTTTCCCTCCGAAAAGTATCATACAATTTCAAAAGCAGGTTTCCTGGCTTACGCTTCATTTTACTTTGTCCCTTCCCGGCTTTAAGCCAGTGGTTATCGACAAATTCATCAGCGTTTACAGTAGCGGGGGCTGCATCGGATTTTCACCGATTTCCCTATTATCCCTTGCATATTCACACAAGAGCACTTTTAAAATGAAATATTTGGTTTTATTATACAATTATAGCTAACCTTATCTATCATATAACAACTTTAGCAAAATTCAATAGTTTATTCCGACTGTTTAGAAAAGTTTAATAGTGTAAATCCAGCCATAAGCCTTTCCTCTCTGCGATTTTAGTGAAAAAAAAAAAGAGAGTGTAGCTGGAATTATTTCTTTATGGTACACTATACGAGAATTTTCGAAATAATTACATAAGTTTTATGGTGTTGAATTTCTCGGAATTCAGCTTAAAAGGGAAGCCGGTGAAAGTCCGGAGCGGTCCCGCCACTGTAAAGGGAAGTCCTATTACGTTAACATTTATCCACTGTCAAATGAGATGGGAAGGAAGTAACGGGACAATGAACCTAAGCCAGGAGACCTGCCATGAAGCGTGAAACTGTTTCAGCCTACGAGGATGGGTGTGCGGATCAGGCAGAATGGCCCATATTGGTTTATGCTGCAAAATTCCTGTTCATTACGCACTTCTTTCTTTTGAGAGAAGTGCTTTTTATGTTGGGCGCCGCTTTTCTTCTAAAGTTTTGATCAGAAAAATTAAAGGTGTTGAAAGGAGAAAGAATGAAAAGAGTCAATTGGAAAATTCTTTATTTTGTCATTTTACTGCTTCTTGTCCCAAAACGTGCGATGGCCATGCATATCATGGAGGGCTTTTTACCAATTGAATGGGCCATATTTTGGTGGGCCGTGACCCTTCCATTTCTAATCTTGGGTTACCGGTCCATTAGGTCCAAAGTAAGGGAAAACCCAGAAACAAAAATGATGCTCGGTCTATCGGGTGCATTCGTATTCATATTATCTGCCTTGAAGATTCCTTCCGTTACGGGAAGTTCTTCACACCCTACCGGAGTTGGTTTAGGTTCCATATTATTCGGGCCATTGGCCATGAGTGTCGTAGGCTCCATCGTTCTATTATTTCAAGCTGTTCTACTGGCTCACGGAGGATTGACGACATTAGGGGCCAATGCATTTTCCATGGCTGTATGCGGACCTTTCATTGCTTACTTTGTCTTCAAGGGCGCAACTAAATTGGGGTGGTCTTTTTCGCTGGCCGTTTTCTTGGCAGCTGCTTTTGGCGATTTAGGAACCTATGTGGTAACTTCCGTTCAACTTGCACTTGCTTTTCCATCCGAGGTAGGTGGATTCATGGCCTCATTCAATAAATTTGCTGGAATATTCGCCCTGACCCAAATTCCCTTGGCAATCAGCGAGGGATTATTGACAGTGGTTGTGATGAATTTCCTAAAAAAATACAATCTAGGCGAATTGAAATTACTGCGAGTTTTATCTAAGGAGGCCCGTTAACATGAAAAAAAGTTTATTGCTACTTTTCCTGGTCGTCATTCTTGCCACCATACCGTTAATAACCCAACAAGGAACGGAATTTGGCGGTGCCGACGGCGAAGCTGAAGAAGCCATCACTAAAATTCAGCCGGAATACAAGCCTTGGTTCAATAGTATTTGGGAGCCGCCAGGTGCAGAAACCGAGAGCTTATTATTTGCGCTGCAAGCTGCAATCGGAGCTGGTTTCATTGGATACTTCATTGGCGTAATGAGACAAAGGACTAAACAAACCAAACAAGAAATGAACGAAAAATCGAAACATGTTACTCATTGATAAATATGCCTATTTCAATGGGCTAAAGGATGTACATCCATTGGAAAAGATGATTTTTGCACTCTCCCTTATGCTGTTTTCGTTAACGGTAAGGGATTTGGCCGTTTCGCTCATCACTTTTATGGTGATGAGCGCTTTAATCATTTTTGTGGCAAAAATCCCGCCTTCGTATTATCTAAAATTACTCTTATTACCAGGATTCTTTCTATTATCAGGCACACTTACCATCCTTTTTTCTATCTCCAGTACATTTACTTCGATACCGAATATTTGGTGGTCCTGGAAAGTCGGAAATTGGCAAATTTTCATCAGCGATGGCAGCATTGGTACAGTGATCAATTTGATTTCTGTCGTATTTAGCAGTATAAGCTGTTTATATTTCTTAACCTTGACTACACCCATTACCGTCATTCTATCCGTACTGCGAAAACTTAAAGTCCCTTCCTTATTGATCGATTTAATAGAATTGACCTATCGCTTCATCTTTATTTTTTTAGATACAGCTTTGGCCATTCACTTAGCACAAGCTTCAAGACTGGGATATGGTTCGGTAAGGCAAGGCATTCGATCTCTCGGGTTACTAACCTCATCATTATTTTTGGGAGTATTCCAGCGCTCTGGGCAATTGACGATGGCCATGAACGCAAGAGGATATCAGGAGAACCTTTCTTATATCGAGGATACTTATACCTTTTCCTCACGCAATTGGCTGATCGCCATTGTAATACTAGGAAGCTTAATCCTTATTTATGGATATATGTAAATTGGAGGCAATTCAAAAATGGAAGAGCATATTTTTAATATAGAAGGCCTCACCCACCGATTCGCAGATGGGACGTTTGCTTTAAAGGATCTATCTGTAACGATTCAACAAGGTAAAAAAATTGCCTTATTAGGCAATAATGGAGCCGGTAAATCGACTCTATTCCTCCATTTAAATGGTCTTTTACAGCCTACTGGAGGAACAGTCAGATTTAAGGGCAAGAAAATGAAATATGACCGTAAAGCATTATTATCCTTACGAAAACAAGTCGGAATCGTTTTTCAAGATCCCGACTCCCAGCTTTTTTCCGCTAATGTTCAACAGGATATATCGTTTGGACCGATGAATTTAGGATGGGATAGAAATGTAGTCCAGGAGAAAGTGCAATGGGCGATGGATCAAACGGAAGTAACGGAAATGAAAGACAAACCTACCCATTTTTTGAGCTTAGGGCAAAAAAAACGTGTCGCCATTGCCGGGGTACTTGCCATGGAACCCGATGTCTGGCTCTTAGACGAGCCTACCGCTGGATTAGATCCTTATTTCTCCAGACAGATCATGGCTCTGCTGGACAGTATCCACCACCCAGACAAAACGATAATTCTATCAACCCATGATGTTAATTTAGCCTATCAATGGGCTGATGAAGTCGTTGTCATGAACGATGGAAAGGTCATATACCAAGGGGACCCTGTATCCGTTTTTCATGATGAAGACATTTTGGTGAAGGCTCATCTCGAGAAGCCGTGGGTTTTTGAAATGTTTCAAGCCCTTCTTCAATCAAGAATACCCGGAGAAAAGGAACTTGTCCCAAGAACGAAGGAAGAGTTGCTAAAAAAAATCGAGACAGAAAAAATTTATTAATTAAAAACCCCTAGCTTGTTTCATCATTCAAAAAGCTAGGGGATTAAATCGTTATATTCTTAAAATATCAGACGAAAATTCTTGACCCTAATCAAAAAACAAGTCATTTCCTTTCTTCCTCAGATCCTTCTTTTTTAATCTCGATATCCTTTACGTTTACATCATCAATGACAGCTTTTATCTCGCCTTCCGCATAAGTATCCGAAACTTGTTCGTGGGTTGTAGCCAATCCAGAAGATAAAGTATCTTCCCGTTTATAATCGCTGACATCATATGTTCTTCCTGCGATTTCTGAAGATTCATTTTTTGATTGCTTGCTATCCATTGTTTTCACTCCCAGTTTTCAAATTGTCCAATCATCGATTGACAGCAGTAATAGAGACAAAGGTATTTTGTGTAAAAAACAAAGCAATATTCAATAATGATAAAAAAAGGAGGAAAAAAGGCTGACTCTACTTATTTTCAATCAATTGATTTCACAAAAAAAACTTACAAGCAAAATCCCTTCTCAAGGACTTTACATGTAAGCTTAATAAGAGGTTAGGCCTCCTTCTTCACATCCATATTATCGTTTGGGTCACCCCAACATTCCACATTCTTCAAACCTTTAATATTGTTCACATGGAAGACAGGATTTTTCCCACTTTTCTTTTGCTTTTGATAATCCGCCAGTGCAGCAAATGCAATCTTCCCTAGTAATGCTATGGCTATCAGGTTGATAATGGCCATAAGGGCCATCAGCAAGTCAGCCAGTCCCCAAACAAATTTCAGTGAGGCAAGCGAACCGAATATCACCATCCCTACAACTGCGATACGATAGATGTTTAACCAAACCTTATTTTCATTGATGAAGCCGATGTTCGACTCCCCATAATAATAGTTACCCACAATGGAACTAAAGGCGAATAACAGTACAATGATGGCAAGGAAAATACCAGCCCAAGATCCCAATGCGGTTCCAAGGGCATTTTGGGTAAGGACGATTCCATCCGTTTCCTTCGATGTATAAAGACCTGAAAACAAAATGATGAAGGCAGTCGAACTGCAAATGATGAGCGTATCGACAAAAACACCTAGAGACTGAATGAGACCTTGTTTGACAGGATGACTGACATCAGCCGTCGCACCAGCATTTGGTGCACTACCCATCCCGGCTTCATTTGAAAACAAGCCGCGCTTGATTCCTTGCATCATGGCTGCTCCCAATACTCCGCCAGCCACTTCTTTTATTCCATCGAATGCACTTTCAAAGATCAAAGCAAAAACACTCGGTAACTCGGTAATATTCATGATGATGATGATCAACGCCACTATCACATAGGCTCCTGCCATGATGGGAACGATTACTTCAGATACCTTTGCAATCATTTTGATCCCGCCAAAAATGATGACAGCCGTTACGATAGCCAGGATGATAGCCGTAACCCACTTTTCAATTCCAAATGATTCGTTGAATGCGCTTGTAATCGTATTGGCTTGTACCGAATTGAAAGCAAGTCCAAATGTAAGCGAAATCAACACAGCGAACGTGATCCCCATCCAACGGGCATTCAATGCTTTTTCCATATAATAGGCAGGACCGCCACGGAATGCATCCCCATCCTTGACCTTATAGATTTGAGCAAGTGTACTTTCAATAAAAGCCGAAGCAGCTCCGATCAGTGCTATTAACCACATCCAGAAAACGGCTCCCGGACCTCCCATCGTGATTGCGATGGCAACACCTGCAAGGTTACCCGTTCCTACCCGCGATGCCGTGCTTATGCAAAATGCCTGAAACGATGTCACACCTTTTTTATCAGCTGTGGCCCCTTCGCCCAATAGCCTGAACATTTCCCCTACCATTCTGAATTGGACAAACTTCGTGCGGACGGAAAAATAAAGACCCAATCCAATCAACATGATGATCAATATGGAAGACCATAACACATCATTTGTCTCACTAATAAATTTTTCTAACATCTCCATTAAAACAAACCCCTCTACTTAACTCTAAATATTATTTCAAAAACATATACAACTATAATTTATTTCCCGATTCATTAGGGAGATAAACAAATGAAGCCCATAAAAAAAGGAAATTCCAGAATGAATCTCCAATACAATAATATATTATATCCTAACTCACATTTTTTTTCATTCATGATTTGGTGGAATCAACCGAAAAAATATAATATTTCAATATCATTCTCTAATGATAATAATCTTTCTGACTCACTTCATTTAACATTCACTACAACGTTAAATAAATTCCATTGTTATCCTTAATATTCAAAAACATCTTAGATATAGTGCATAAAAGCCTCACACGTCCCGATTCCAGGTTATCATGCGAGGCTTATTTTGCATTCATCTGCTCTATCTTATATTCTGGTTTGCTGTAGGTCTCAATGTTGAAATTAGGCTTTTTTATGATATCCTTGTTCTGCCTCTCCTAGATGGTTGGAATACCTTGTGCAAACATCTTTCTTAATTCTTTCTTGTCAATCTTTCCAATCGGCGTTAATGGAAACTTATCAATAAAATAGGCTACTTTAGGAACCATATACTTAGAGGTTCTTTGTTTGCAGAAATCAATTAATTCCTCACTAGTACAGGTCAATCCTTCTCGCAGTGTTACCACGACACAAACTACTTCTCCCCAATCTGGATGGGGAACGCCTATGCAAGCACTTAATGCAACAGAAGGGTGCTGGTTCACCACTCGTTCCACTTCTGAAGAATATACATTCATCCCGCCTGTAATGATCATATCTTTCTTCCTATCTACAATATAAAGGTAACCGCTTTCATCCCATTTACCAATATCACCAGTGTAGAACCAACCATCACGGATGTATTCTTGGGTAAGATCAGGTCTTTGATAATAGCCTACCATCATTGCTGGTGATTTTACGATAATTTCTCCAAACTCGGATGGTTTTACATCATTTCCATCCTTATCAATCAGTCGAACTTCGGTGAAAATGCACGGTTTTCCACAGCTTTTCAAAATTTCCGAATTGTTATGATAAGCCCATAAATGAGCGCTTTTCGATAGTCTGGTAATGACAATATTACACTCTGTCATGCCGTATTGCTGGCGCATGATAGGCCCGAATACTTCAAAAGCTTCTTTAAGGCGCTTTTGTGAAATTGGTGACGCGCCGTAGAAGATATTGCGCATGGAGCTCATATCATATTCCATCTTCTTTGTCTGATCAAGGAGTCTGTATAACATTGTCGGTACCATGAATGTCGTCGTAATTTTATGTTCCTTTATCGCCTGTATGAATGCTGCAGCGTCAAATGAGCCCATCACATAGACATGGACGCCCGAAACAAGGGATCTCCAAAGTAATGAACCGGCAGAATGCACAATTGGCGTACTTATCAATACCCGGTCTCGGTCGTCTAGCGGGTCTTCGATAGCCGCAGAAAGTATGGCGGCGCCGAGTCCTTTCTGGGAATGCATGACGCCTTTGGGTGTACCCGTCGTCCCGCCTGTGTATGACAGAAGGGCAATGTCTTTTGCTTCAGCTAATGGCAAGTCCATATTTTTTATTTCACCGGGCCATTGAAACTGTTCAAACTCCTCCGGATAATTAATATTAAATCCAGGAAGCCCAATGATATGGACACCGTCCTTCTTCATTTCTTCGAAATACTCAAATAAGGTGTCAAAGTGTGTCTGCGTAGCTATTATGACCACTTCTGGTTTTGCTTCCTTTAAAATGAATTTTATTTCTCGTTTCCCCAGTTTTTCACTTAATGGTACTAGGGTAGCTCCACAATGCTGGATAGCCAAACCAAACATCACACTTTCCAAACTGTTTGGAATGATAGACGCTATGCGGACACCCCTTCCTGCACCCAAGCGAAGTAAATAAGAAGAGATAAGTTCTGTTTTTCTCCATAACTCTTCGTAAGTTATCGTTTCTCCGTTTGGCAACAAGGTAATGGCCGGCAGCTCTCCAAATCGTTTCATTCCTTTATTCAACAGTGACTGAAATGTCAACTTATTCAGCATGGATCATTTCCTCCCTCGATAATGCATTTCCCTTTTAATAATGCTTTGGCAATTGTATTTTTTTGAATTTCTGAGGTTCCGCTTAATATCCGATACATTCGTGCACTCCTGTACATCTTTTCTACTGGATGCCCTTTTACCAAGCCTTTAGAGCCAAAGATTTGGATAGCCTTATCGGCCACACGGCTATTTACTTCTGAAGCAAACAGTTTAGCCATGGAGGTGCCTGCCCGATCTTCTTGTCCTTGATCGATTTTTTCAACCACATCATAGACCATGCACTTTGCCGCGTAGATTTCCGTCGCCATTTCTGCGAGCATATGCTGAATTGCCTGGAAGTCACCGATAGGCCGGCCGAATTGGACTCGCTTTTTAGCATGTTCAATAGATAAATTGAGAAGGTGTTGAGCCATCCCGATGAAGCCGGCCGCATGGGAAGCGCGATTTGTGTTTATTCTTTTCAATCCGAGCAGTAACCCTTTTCCTCTTTCTCCGATTATATTGGCGGCAGGAACTCGACATTGATTAAAATTCAATTCAGCATGTATGCGTTCTCCTGATAGTGGGACTTGAATGTCTCCTAGTTCAAACCCCGAATGATGGGGTGTTTTTTTATCTACCAGGAAAGCAGTGATTCTATCTTCTTTTTCTCCTTTCTGAGTTTCTTTCGCTATGACAATGGCGAAATCAGCATAGGGGGCCGCACTGATAAAATGCTTTTTACCATTTAATATATACTCATTCCCGTCTTTAACGGCTGTTGTTTCGATAGCAAAAGCATCTGATCCAGCATTTGGTTCTGTAAGGGCAAAGCAGCAGCTAGCTTCTCCCGTCACCACGGGCATCACATATTTTTCTATTTGCTCCTGTGTAAAACTTTCCAACATCTGACCAATTCTTAGCGGCCCGCCAACCTCCCCTATAACCTGCCCCCATAAAACCGCTCCGGAACGGGCCAATTCTTCCTTAAACATGCATAGCCCTTTTAAGCTAACATCTTGTCCCCCATATTTTTCAGGGAGGTTAATCCCGTAAAAGCCCAATTCCCTGGAGCGTTTTCTTACCCATTGTATGGCTTCCATCGGGATATCCTCTTCAGCGTTTAATTCATGCTCCTGTTCGTAGGGAAGCAATTCATTTTGAATAAAATCCTGTAACTTTGTTTGAAGCACCTCTAATTTCTCTTCCTTCATAGTTACCATAGTTTTCCCCTTTCACCTTTGAATTTTGCATTTAATTTAATATTCAAAATGTTATAAAATTAATTTTAAATGTAAATTATATTTAAGTAAATTAAAGAAATATGATACAAACATAAGAAATATT
>NZ_JBHXAS010000078.1:0-24001 GCF_042727425.1 Peribacillus sp. NPDC060253 | reverse complement strand
ATTAGGAACTTTTGGTTTAGATGAGTTTAGTGAGGTAAAACAAATCAACATTAATTTAGAAGTGGAGCCAACCAAGTGGTTTGATCATTAAAAATCTAGAAGTTGAGTTAAAGAGAGTGAGTAATGCTTACATCGAATAAATTTTTGACTAATAATAGAGGAAGTATTTTTTGAAATCGCCAATATTTTAAAAATTTCAAATATTAATTCTGAAGATGGGCTGGAAAATAAAAAAAGCTGTTTGCCTAATTGTTAATTTTACGAGTAAAAAAACCAGTTCATCAAGATATGTCTTATTTAAGACCCAATAAGACACCAATAATATTTTACTGAAAATGAAATATATTCTCCGCGCTCTTTCTATGTGGCGTTTACTAACGAGAATCGAGTAATCAGAAAATATGGTGGTTCCTGGTAGTCATTATTGACAACACAATTCCGTTTTTCCTAGTTTTATAGGTTGGCATGAAGGTTGCATATATTAACGAGGACGTAATACAAGTGGGAGGCAAAGGTCATGTCGAATAATAAAAAACAGCAACTTAATTTACCTTTTACCGGAATCTGTACTTTCGGGAAATATCCCGTATGTCCTGACCTAGACCAGTTAGATGCAGATGTAGCTGTTATTGGAGTTCCAAATGATATGGGAACACAATGGAAGTCAGGTGCAAGAATGGGTCCAAGAGGAATTCGTGAAGGCTCTACATTATATAGTTTCGGGTTAGATGGCGCCTATGATATTGAAAATGATATCATGTATCTTGGCCCGAAATGGAAAGTCGTTGATTGCGGCGATGTAGACATTGTACATGGGGATATGATGCAATCCCATGATAATACGGAAGAAGCCATTAGAAAAATCGTTTCAAAAGGTGCAATGCCGGTTGTTTTAGGTGGAGATCATTCCATTACAATTCCAGTAGGAAAGGGATTGGGTGAACTCGGGCCCTTTCATGTGATCCAGATTGATGCGCATTTAGACTGGGCAGATCACCGTTCAGGAATGCGGGTTGGACATGGAAGCTGCATCCGCCGCTTATCTGAAATGAATCATGTTCAAAAGATTTTCCAATTGGGAATTCGTGGAATCAGCAGCAGTATAAAAGAAGATGTCGATGCTGCCAGAGAATACGGAAGTGTCATCTTGTCTCCACGTCAAATGAGAAAGATGGGATTTGAACAGGTTCTGGAACTTATTCCAGCAGGTGAAAAATATTATATTACCATGGACATTGATGGCCTCGACCCATCGATCGCCCCTGCGACAGGCACACCTTCTCCTGGAGGCCTGCTTTATGATGAAGTCAACGAAATACTCCATGGGATTGCAAAAAGAGGAGAAGTAATCGGTTTTGATATGGTAGAAGTAGCTACTCCTTACGATCATGCGGGAATAACTGGACAAGTGGCAGCGCGCCTCTCATTAGACTTGCTTAGTTATGTTTTAAAAGAAAAAGAGAAAAACCAGGCTGCAATCAGCGATTATCAAGAGCAGAACTTCATAAAGAAGCATTAGTCTGTTAAATTTGAAAGCATTTGCTGATATAAAGTGATTTTCCTCCGTGTTATCTTTTCTTAGTTTCCTGAATAGGTATAAATAAAGAGGCGATTCCATAAAAAACACATAAGTAAATAATGTACAATCACCGAAGGAGCATGTTCCCAAAAAAACTTGGAACAAATCTCTCAGGTAAAGAACCACAATGAGACGCAACTCTTGAGAGAGCGTTTATAAAACGCCACCTAAGGGGAAGACTCTTTTTAGCATAGAGTTAAACTCTCAGGTAAAAGGACAGAGAAGGGAATGTTGCCATTACCTTCTCTGTCCTTTTTTGCGTGCAAAAACAGGGAACATGATATGGAGTGGCAGCAGCTATCTAAAAAAGAGGAAATAAGAATGAGTTTGCAGAAGAATGATTAAACCATTTTTGAAGCAATTGAAAGCGAAAGGCAGCGGCAACATCCAACATTAGAGTTGATCGCATCAGAAAACTTCGTCAGCCAAGATGAACGAACGGGCTTTGCCTCTCTAAAAATACCGTCCATTGGTGCATTAACCTGGAATGAAGATGGAGTTTAACATCTTCACCGACAAATGCTTTCCCTGTACGGGTAGTTCCAGGCATAACTTTCTTGATTATGTGTAAACATTTGATGCAGCCTGTTACTGCTAAAAAAATAAGAGAACCCCTTTGATCAAATGCCAGGCCATCTAACCACAGCATAAAATCATCCGATATGAACTTTCAGAATTTATCATTTTCTTCCATGTATATTCCGATTCCCTTGCCTTCAAGTATAGTACCTGTATCGTACAGTGGATTCCGAAGGTTAATGTTATCTAAGTGAATTCAGTGATAAACAAGCAGCCAAACGCTTTCTCAAGAAAGCATTGGCTTTATCGTATGTGTCCAGACGCCTGTCATAACAGTGGAAAAAACCACGCGTATCCTGTAGCCATTTAGTAGTTAAAAGATAGGGGAGAAGTCTGTTCAAAATCAGGTGAATTGTATCCACGAGCTGTTTGGATTAACCGCATAAAGTAGCATTCCGTTAGAAATCCTATTAGTTTTTTCAAATTCACATTATGTTTGCACCAGAACCAAATCCCATTAATTGAATCTTTTCTTCTTTTGTAAGTGTGGTCAAACGTACGTTCTTTTTTGGGTTATTGATTATTTGTGAATTTTTAAAAATAATAGAATTGGAAATTCTTATTGAAGGGAGACTTTATCTCAACTTCTAGATTAAGGGCTGTTCAGCAGCTAAAATTTAGGTTTAAGAGTAAATATCTGGGAATAAAAACCATAAAGCTTTTTTACTAAAGCTTTATGGTTTTTATAGCTGTTAGGAAAGCATCAGCCTAGTTTTCTGTGAGAAAGAATCCTTAACCTATAACTATTTGACAGACATATTATTCAGTGAATGAATATGTTCTATTGATTCAGGATATACAAAGTTAGGCATCGTAATTTCAAGAAAATTCTTAATCACCAATGCACACGCACCCAATTCACATGCTTTTTTTCCAATTGAGGATATTAATAATTCTCGATAATGAATTGTGGAGGAAGAAAGATTTTTCTTAATTTCATTTATAGAATCTGGGTATAGAGAAAGTAATTCACTATCAATTATTAGAACTTCAGGGTTATATATGTTGATGATATTATTCAAACCGATTGAAATATAATAGATGAAGTTTTCCATTTGTCTATGTAGTTCAGTATCGTTTTGATTAAGCCATTCTTCAATATGTTTATAAGTTATAGTACTAACTTGTTTTTCTTTAGAAAGTTGTGTTAAAAAGATTGACTCAGAAGCATATCTTTCCCAGCAGCCTTTGTTCCCACAAGCACAAAGGTCTCCTCCTGGTTGGATAATCATATGACCAATCTCTCCAGCATAGCCATCATGTCCTTTAGATAATTTGTTATTTATTACTATACCAAGGCCTATACCTGATCGAAGTGTTATGCATACCAAATTATCTGATTTATGAAATGTGTAGGCTCGTTCAGCAAAAGCTGAAAGATTTGCATTATTTTCAAGATATACGTTAACGTTTAACTCTTTTTCTAAATCATTCTTTAAGTCCACATCATACCAGTTTAACCGAGGAATATAATGAATGAGTTCATCTGTAGAGACAAGACCATGAATTGAAATTGCTACACCAATAAGTCCGTATCTAGACTTAAGGCATTCATTTTTATATTTATTAATTTTTTCAACTAGTATATCAAAGATATCCGAATAACTTGTCGTATGTATTTTAATAGTATCTGACGAAACAGGATGACCAAGAAGGTTAGAAAGAGTGAAAGAGATTTGACTATAATCTAAATCAATACCTAATGCATATCCTGCTGCTCCATTTAAAGATAGCATTATAGGTTTTCTTCCAACTTTTGAATGATCCTGCTGTGTCTCAATAATAATATCTTCATCAATTAAGCTTGCAATCTGTACTGAAATAGTGGCTTTTGTTAATGTTGTAATCTTAGACAATTCTGCCCTTGAAATTATTCCTGCTTCTACAATTTTACTAATAATTAAAGATCGATTTAATTTCCTGATATAAGCTGCATCACCAGTAGGCATAAATGTGTCCTCCAAATCTTAACTGACATTGTTCTTTATTATAGCATTTTCATTTGAAAAATATTGACTCTTAAATTAAAGAATTTTAATTGACTGAATTTTATAAACATGATAAATTATTTCTTATAATTAATTAGTTTACTAGTCGAACAAATTAAATTAACCAAAAATGAAAGTGTTTACATTGAGAGTTTTAATCTTATAAATTTGATTTTATTCCCCTAGGAGGAAAATAATATGAAATATTTTTTAGGAGACGATTTCTTACTTTCCACACCTACAGCAGTTCAGTTATATAAAAATACAGCAAAAGAAATGCCAATCTTTGATTTTCACTGCCATTTAGATCCAAAAGAAATTTTTGAGAATAAACATTATGAAAACCTTACTCAACTATGGTTAGCAGGCGATCACTACAAGTGGAGAACGATGCGAATGAATGGTATAGGGGAGCATTTTATAACAGGAGAAGCTAGTGATTGGGAAAAGTTTTTTGCTTGGTCTCAGACGGTACCATATTTAATTGGAAATCCACTTTACCATTGGACTCATATGGAATTAAAGAGCTTTTTTGACATTGATAAAAGACTTAGTCCCGATACCGCGCTGGAAATTTGGGAAGAATGCAATAAAAAATTACAAGATACGGAGTTTACACCGCAATCTTTTATTAAGAAATCTAATGTGCAATTTATTGGTACTACAGACGACCCTATATCTACTCTTGAATACCACCAATTATTAAACCATGATTCTACGTTTAAAACAAAGGTTGTACCAACCTTTCGACCTGATGGAGCACTGTTTATTGAACGTCCAACTTTTCAAGATTGGTTAAAGAATCTAGAGCAAGTAGTTCATCAACGAGTGACATCTATTGCAGAATTAATTAAAGGACTTCAATACCGAGTTGACTTTTTTCATGAAAATGGAGGCAGGGCAGCCGATCATGATATTCCTTACATGGAGTATAAAGAAGTAACTCTAGCAGAGGCAGAAACAATTTTTACAAAACGTATGAATGGAGAGTCGCTTTCACAAGAAGAATTGATCAAGTATCGATCTTTTCTTCTAAAAGAACTAGGGAAAATGTACGCTCAAAAACAATGGGTGATGCAATTACATATTGGGGCTATGCGAAATAATAATACAAAAATGAAAAATCTTTTGGGCTCGGATACAGGGTTTGATTCAATTGGAGAAGCAAACATCGCACGAGGATTATCGCATCTTCTTGATGCGCTTGACCAAGAAGATGCGTTGCCAAGAGTCGTATTATTTAATTTAAATCCTAAAGACAATCCGGTATTAGCCTCCATGATGGGGAATTTCTATGAAGAAGGCGTTCCAGGAAAAGTTCAGCTTGGTACAGCTTGGTGGTTTAACGACCACATTGATGGAATAGAGAAACAAATGAAAGATTTGGCTAACGTCGGGTTACTTAGTCATTTTATTGGTATGCTGACAGATTCTCGCAGCTTTCTTTCCTATGAAAGACATGATTATTTCCGTCGGATCCTATGCAGCCTAATCGGGAAATGGGTAGAACAAGGAAGGGTTCCAAACGATAATGTGCTTCTTCAAACACTGATTGAAAATATTTCCTATTACAATGCAGAGAAATACTTTTTACAGCGTTAATACAGGAATGCTCTTTTTGCTTATGAAAGATATTGTAAGTATCAAAGGGGGTGATAGTGCTTAAGGGTTAAAATAAACACTATTTCTGCTTCTTTATGAAAAGGTTTACAATACAGGGGTTATATATGGGAGAAAGAAGGGGATGGTTATATGGGATTACCAGTGGTTCCGGTTAAAAAGACAGCGGTCACCGCTTCTAAAAAGCTCACTTTTAAAGAAAAGTTGTCTTACGGTTTTGGTGATATTGGTAACGGCCTTATGTTTGATATGGGACAGTTATACCTTCTGAAATTTTATACAGATGTTTTAGGAATCTCCGCTTACTGGGGAGGATTGGTGTTTTTAATTTCTAAAATCTTCGATGCATTTGCAGATACAAGTGTTGGTGCATTTGTAGATTCAAGAACAAATATCTCAAAACGAGGAAAGTTCCGCCCGTTCATTTTATGGGGAACTGTTCCACTGGCATTAATGACGGTCATCTCATTCTTAGCTCCAGACTTTTCGGATAATGGGAAGATTGTGTGGGCGTTTATCACCTATATGGGGTTTGGTCTAGCATACTCAATTGTTAATATCCCGTACGGATCATTATCTGCTGCCATGACGCAAGATCCAATTGATCGTGCATCTTTAGGTTCATTTAGAGCAATTGGTAGTCAAATGGCACTTCTTATTTCTGGAATGGCAGTTATTCCGATTGTAGTTCAGTTTGCTAATAAAGAAATAGGATACATCGTTGCTATATCTGTGATGGTAATATTCGGAATATTTTTTCATCTTATTTGCTATCACAATACAACAGAAAATGTTATTAGAGCACCAAAAAATGAAAAGGTTCCGCTGTCTACGTTATTCAAGGCATTGGTTTCAAATCGACCTCTTATTGTATTGTGTTTAGCAGCTTTGTTCATGATTACTTCATCCAATATTCGCAACGCTGTTCAATTGTACTACTTAGAATACAATTTAAAGAATCCGGAACTTATGTCAATGCTATCATTTTTAAGTATTGGGCTCGCTGTAGTTGGTTCAATGTTCATTCCAACAATGGTAAAAAGAATTGGTAAGAAAAATACCTTCATGCTTGGACTTATGGTTTGCATTGCTAGTGATGTTTTGAATTTTGTATTGCCAACAAGTACGGCTACGTTTTTAACTATTTTCTCTTTGGGAAACTTTGGGTTATCGTTTGCACTTGGTCTACCTTGGGTAATGATTGCTGATTCTATTGATTATCATGAGTGGAATTCAGGAGAACGTACAGAAGGGATTGTTTATTCAACGTACAGTTTCTTCCGAAAGCTTGCACAGGCTCTCGCTGGTTTTATTCCAGGGGTAGCACTAGGGCTTATTGGATATGTTCCAAATATTCAACAGTCTGCAGATACACTGTTAGGTCTTAAAGGACTGTTATTTCTTGCTCCAGCAGCCCTCAATATTATTGGATTAATTATCCTATTTTTCTTCTATAATCTTACAGATAATTTATACAGTAAAATTGTAGCTGACTTAAAAGAAAGAAATAAAGATAATCAGCCTGACTTAAACTAAACCTAAGAGGAGACGTGACGAAAAAGTTTCTTAATTATTTTTGTATGCGTTTTATTAAAGGCAGTACTTTATTCTTGCATCAAATAATTATTAGAGAGCATCTCTGATGTTAGCTTAATCTTATACTATTTGATCTATAATATACACACAGAGAAGGAGATATCAAATGAGCATTAAGGAGAACTATCAGTTTACTTTCATTAAAGAGAATAACAATATTCTTGACTTTAAATTACTAGATGGAAACACATATGCAAAAATTATGGTGCTTGAAAAAGACATCATTCGAATCTTATTTACAGATGGAGAAAAATTAAAGCTTGATAAAACCTGGAGTGTAGCACCGGGACAAGCTGATGTTCCATTGGAGGGCCGTGATCGTTTGGATACAAACGGTTTTTCACTACCAAATTATGAATTTAGACAAGATGAAGATGAATTCATTGTAGAAACTTCACTCATAAAGATTCAGGTGAAGTTAAATGGATTTAAGATCAGCTGGTTTTATCGTGATAATTCTGAGTGGGAGAACTTTGCGAATGATCGACAAACTCAGGCATATAACTTTGATGGCTCACTTTGTCAGGACATAGTTCATTATTTAAAGCGCGATTTAAATGAACAATATTTCGGATTAGGTGAAAAAACGGGCTCAGTTGATAAGCATGGAAAGCGCTATCGGATGCAGACAATTGATGCGATGGGTTACGATGCAGAATATAGTGATCCCCTTTATAAACATATTCCATTTTATATTACACGACAGAAGAAAACTGGATTTTCATTTGGAATTTTCTACGACAATTTGTCCAGCTCTATTTTTGAATTAGGTACAGAGCTTGATAATTATCATGAGTTATACAGATATTTTCAAGCTGAACATGGTGATTTAGATTACTATATTATCGCAGGTCCGAAAGTTAAAGATGTCACTCGCAAATTTTCGTGGTTAACTGGGCAAACAATCTTTCCACCAAAATGGAGTTTAGGCTATTCTGGATCGACAATGAGTTACACTGATGCTCCGGATGCGCAAGTGCAGTTAAATAAATTCCTAAAGCTTTGTGAAGAACATGATATATTATGTGATTCGTTCCAATTGTCATCAGGATATACATCAATCGGCAATAAACGTTATGTGTTTAATTGGAACCATTCAAAATTTCCGTCTCCTAAAAAGATGGTACAGAATTTTCATGATAAGGATGTACGATTGTGTGCAAATATTAAACCATGTTTATTAAAAGATCATCCATTATTTAATGAGTTGAAAGAAAAAAAGATGTTTATAACAAACAGTAAGACAGAAGAACCTGAAATGGCACAATTTTGGGATGATATCGGCGCTTATTTAGACTTTACTAACAAAGAAACGTATGATTGGTGGAAAGGTCAAGTAAAAGAAAATCTGTTGTATTATGGAATTGATTCAACTTGGAACGACAATAATGAGTTTGAAATTTGGAGCAAAGACGCTACTTGCCAAGGCTTTGGCAAAAATAAAGAGTTTGAGCTAATTCGTGCGGTCCATCCGCTCCTTATGATGAAAGCTTCCTATGAAGCACAGTTAGAATACAATCCTGAATTGCGCCCATATCTAATATCACGCTCTGGTTCCGCGGGAATGCATCGTTATGTGCAAACATGGACCGGTGATAATCGTACCAGTTGGAAAACATTGAAATACAACATTAAGATGGGAATAGGGTTAAGCTTATCAGGTATTTACAATTTTGGCCATGATGTAGGCGGATTTTCGGGTCCTGCTCCTGAACCGGAGTTGTTCGTGAGATGGGTGCAAAATGGAATTGTTCATCCAAGGTTCACTATACATTCTTGGAATGACGACCAAACAGTTAATGAACCTTGGATGTATCCTGAAACACTGGAATCGATCAGGGCATTGATTAAATTTAGAACAAAGATCATTCCATATCTATATACTGCTCTGCACGAAGCCTATAATAACTATCAGCCTATCATCCGACCGACGTTTTACGATTTCGAACATGATGAAACTACCTTTGAAGAAAACGATGACTTTATGCTAGGTGAGTCACTCTTGGTTGCTTCTGTTGTCGAAAAGGGGAAGAGAGAACGGGAAGTTTATTTACCTAAGAATACTGATGGGTGGTATGACATTCATACGGGAAAATGGTATGAAGGAGGGCAAACAGTTGTAATTCCTGCGCCTTTATCCTATACGCCAATACTAGCCAAAGCAGGATCAATACTTCCAATCAATCAAGCAGAAGTCACTTTTGCAACTAAGAAAGAGGATGAAAGGGGATTTTTATTATTTCCTTCTAAAGGAAAAGGAAAGTCCTCTTACAAATTATATGAAGATGATGGTTTAACAAACAACTATTTGCATACATTTGCCTACATTAATGTTGAAATGGAAGCTGAAGAAAATGAGATTCAAGTGACAATTCATAAGAAAGGGTCCTATAAATTGCCATATGATCAGGTCACATTCCACCTCCCAGAAAATGAACAGAGAAAATTAATCGTCAATGGAATAGAACAGGACCGTGATAAAGGCACTTTTAATTATAAATTAAACTAGATTTTCGCTGAATACTTGATCAAATAATCCAAAGTTTATCATCCTCTTATAACGATTATGAGTTGTTATTTCGTTTTTTTTTATTTGGATGCCTGCGGGAATCTTTTGAACTTTATCTTTTTGATTTTCCTACAATAACCCAAATGGGCCCTTTATTGAAAACAGAGAATAGTTAATTTATATAGGAATGTAATCGTTATTTTAAACGATTACATTGTAAAAAGTCTCAAGAAGTATTTCGAGTAATCTATATCTTGGACATTCTGGGTGCTTCTGATACGAAGCACCTTTTGTTTAGCATGCTTTTCAAAACCTGATCGATCCGTTCCAAGCCCAGATGGTTTCCCAAAGAATGTACGCTAGTTACGTATTTTACTTTTTCACTTCACAGCAAGATGGAAATTTTATTGAAGTTCTCCCATATCCATGTTACCTTCAGGTTATAGTGAATGGTTGGGGGGAATAGGTTTTGAACACTAAGGCATTTTTATTGGCATCAATTACAGTTATTATTTGGGGATCTACATTCGCAGCTATTCGTGCAAGCCTCAATGGCGGGTATTCAGCTGGACATTTGGTACTTGTTCGTTATCTTATAGCATCAGGGATTTTTGTCCTTTATGCTCTATGGCCTGGAGTGAAATTTCGTCTCCCGAAAAAAGAGGATTTATTGAGGATATCGATCCTTGCATTAATTGGTATTAGTATTTATCATATTGGGGTGACGTTTGGGGAACAGACCGTTTCGGCGGGAACTGCTGGAATGCTGATTGGTTCAGCACCTGTTTTCATCGCTATCATCGCTTCTATCGTTTTAAAAGAACGCCTTGGCCTATTCGGATGGATTGGTTTAGGAATAGGTTTCACAGGGATCACATTAATAACTTTAGGTACTGCAGGTCCTTCTCTGGATATTTCTGAAGGAGCCTTTTTAGTGCTGATGTCTGCTGTTGCATCAGCGGTGTTTTTTGTTTTCCAAAAGCCTCTGTTTAGCCGCTATAATCCGATTGAATTGACAGCTTATTTCACATGGATTGGTACGATACCCTTTTTTATATTTGTTCCTGGGCTATTTCAAGACATGCAACACGCTACAATGGAAGGGCATTTATCAGCTATTTTTGTTGGTATTTTCCCTGCGGCCATCGGTTATGTCACATGGGCAATTGCACTATCATTAGGAAAAGCCAGTTCCGTTTCTAGTCTGTTATATATTGAACCTGTAATAGCCATTTTCATCGCTTGGCTATGGCTGCAAGAGGTGCCGAGTACTCTTTCAGTCATTGGAGGTGTGATTGCGATATTAGGGGTTCTTGTAGTTAATGGGTTCGGAAAGTACAAATCAGTAATGAAAAAAGCTGCATGAAAATTCAGGGTCTTTTCAACCGGGAATTTTTGAGGGCTTTTTATAAATAAGACTAGATATATTCATGGAAGCAGATATGAAAGAATCATCGAAGAACTGCTTGACATGATAAATCATCAAATAGCCACAAGCTGGGCTGCAGACTGTACAGATCGCATTTCGAACAAAAATAGCCGCATGTTGATCGGCCATGAAAAGCGATAAAAGCAAGTAACACATGGGAGAATTAAGTGTGGGGGAAGCTTGCAAAGCTGCTTTCACAGCCCATGCTGCTGCGTTGCAGCAGGATTGCCACTGCACATATGTTTGGGCATCCGCTTCATGAATCCACCTACCAGCGTCTTTTTGATTAGCAAGACCAGTTTAAACCAACTTGAAGAAATGTTCAATTTTCACAGCATTCCACCTTTTTTATGTGGGATGATCGTTCATCCTTCCAAATCCTTGGAAAATGCCGATTTATAAATAGTAATTAACAACTGGTATCAGGTTTTGGAAAAAAATGATGTTAATGCATGACAGCTTGAATGACTCAACAAAAAGGGTGGAGTAGTCCACATAAAAGGAATGAACCCAGGTTGATTGATTGTTCAGGATACCTGGGGAATTCGATTTTTTTCCTTGTGTTTCAAATTACTTAAAGTTAAATCTATTTTTAAAATCCCAATCCAATTTAAATGAATTATTTTCCCCTGTTAAAAATTTATAATCAATATAAGTTTTTTCCTTTTTAGACATTTCATTGACAAATGGGGAAAAGGTACGGAAAAGCAGTTTGTTTTTCTTTTCATTAAATTCCACAAGTCTTAGCCAACCATTTCCCCCGCGATAATTCGCTTGGTAATTGACTAGCATTTGAATGACATCATTCCCTGCTGAGTTCTGTTTTACCTGATGTGCTATCCCAAAATAATGTCCATTAACCGTCATGAACACTTGATTGTGATCCTTCACAAGTTCATCCCAGATCAGTCGGCCATTAGACGACTCGGCGGCTATGACTTGATTACCTTTAACCTCTGGGGAAATAATATCATGTGAGACAAGGATGGTTGGTTTATCTTTATGCTGATCTAGAACCTTTTTTGACCATTCTAAGTCCTTATGCAGATTTTTCATATCTACGATCAAGACTAAGTATTCATAACTTCCTGCCTTAGCAATTGCATAAGAGCTATATCCAGATTGGGACGACCCCTTATAGTATTTTTTATTCACAAATCGTTGCGGACCATAATGTGTTAAAAAAGGATTTCCATCAGCATAGTCATGATTACCTGCTGCCATCATATATGGAACTTCATTTTTATCCAAAAGGGAAATGGCTCCGAGGGAAATCTGCCATTGTTTTTCTGAATCACTATCGACAATGTCCCCAACGAATGTATTCATAATGATATTGTTCTTTTTCGTATTCTTGGAAATCCAATTCATTTGGCTATTGAAAATCTCGGGATTTTGGCTTGCGTATTTCTGGGTATCTGGAACAAAAAGAAAATTATAATTCTTTTTATTCGTTAGAAAGGGCAATGATTTGTTTGATCCTTCGAATGGTTCATCGTCACGAGCATCCTGAACAAGCCATTCTTTTTCTGTCAATGCCTTATTAGCAATCCGTATTTCCTGGATATTTCCTGCAAATAGTGTTCCCAATTTATTTCCCCACTGAGATGCACCGATGTTCCAGCCTTTACCTTTTATAGCTGCAATGCCTATAACTTTTTCTGATTTTCCGTAATCACTAACGCCATTCAAAGTTAAAGTCGTCGTGCTACCGTCATTAACTATAGCCAAATGATACCATTCATCAGGATTTAACAAACGAGACCAATTACTTACATTATATTGTAGGTTGGATGGATGGCTTGACCATTGAATTTTTTGATCACTGGAAACAGTTAATGCAGAAAGAATTTTTTTCTCCCCTTCCATTTTATTAAGTGCCGCAGCCTGTCCTTGTCTTGAAAACATGCCCATACTGCTTTTTAAATTACTTGGCAATTTGAATATTGTCTCGATGGTGAATCCATGATTGAATTTCTCAGAATTTATAGGTGCATCCTTTTTTGTTTTGAAATATCTTCCTGATGGGGCGTTTTCATAATTAGCGAATTTCAAACTATCCATTTTTTCTTGATTATAATAATCTTCTTTAGACCATTGAAGCATATTTTTTAATTCAGGCGAGGCCGGATCACCTATCGTCACCAACTCTAGATCATTTCCATGTTTGCTTGTATCTTCAATAATTAAATTACCTTTATCGATTGAGCCACTTTTTACATGTTGTTTTGTAAATTTCCAGTCAGCCAGGATATTGCTTCGGTCGCTTAAAGAATTTGCCGAATTGGCAATACCAGGAACAATCAAACATAAGAGTGATAGACCTATAAATGCCTTTTTCATCTTCATAAAACACTCACCCCAATAAATTTTGATCAAGCCATTTAAGAATAACGGTTTATATATTTATTCTTTTTTAACTACCTAGATCATTTGTGGAAAACTATGCCTAGGTAGGGAGAGTCCGTTAAAGGCGCAATATGGTATAGTTTGCTTATCTTCTTGATAACTTATTAAGGATGAGTAAAAAAGACTTATTCTTTTAAAAGGGATTAGGAGATAAGACCTAATTCGTACAATTTAACTTGTTGATCGCTTTAATCACAACAAATTGTCAAAAGTGAATATGAAGAGTTGTTATTTAAAGGAATTTGAAATTTAGATGGCGGGGTAGGGAAACAAGCAGTGTTTTCGTATAAGGACAGTTGAAGCTGCGGGGGAATGGCCTGTATTAAAAGAGCTAATACCAGAGCTGCGAAATAAGAGTGTACTTGATTTGGGCTGCGGTTTCGGATGGCATTGCCGATTTGCCCGTGAGCAGCAAGCCAGTTCCGTCGTTAGTATTGGTATTTCCGACAACATGCTTTAAAGAGCACGTGAAAAAACGGATGATACTTTCATTTCATATATTAAAATTGCCTAGGGCTGCTTTTCACTATCAGGGACCGTCAATAAGTTTGTGTAAATAAGCAATTCCTTTTCCTACGGATTTTATCGACTTGTGTGCTTTAAACATCCATTGTATATGTAAAAATTCCTTTTCTCTGACGCAAATTTTCCTTTTATGAATTTGAGTTAAGTAAGCTTTAAAAGTTCTACTTCAGCTATTTTTTATACCCTCTCCTCCTCGCCCAATTCAGGTATATTTCCGTATGATTAATTCCTAATTCTTTTCCAACGGCCTTACAACCCATGACAGTTAGCCCCCATAATAAACCAACTATCCTATTAATTATTATCCGAATTTAACGAAAGTAGGGACGCATTTTTTTTATTAACATTTATTCTTTCATCTATAAATCGTTGATTATCGGCTTTAATTAGGTAATGATTGAAACAGTAAAATATGAAAAAGGGGACATTAGAGGAGGGAAATTGGATGGGGAAAGAATTTCCGTTTATTGAAACAAAGCGATTGATTTTAAGGGAAGTTACAAAAGCAGACGCGGGTGATATGTTTACATATCTATCTGATACGGATGTAGTGAAGCCAATGGGATTAGATCCATGCCAAACAGTAAATGACGTATGGGATGAAATTAAGTGGTACGAATCTATATTCCAAGAAGGTACGGGAATTAGATGGGGAATTACATTAAAAGATTCCGGTAAGGTTATAGGTAGCTGTGGTTTTCTTAATATGGTCACCAAACATCATCGAGCTGAAATTGGATATGAATTAAATAAAGAACATTGGGGAAAAGGCATTGCTAGGGAAGCGTTGGAAGCCGTTGTTATGTATGGGTATCGTCACTTTCACCTGGAAAGGATTGAAGCTTTAATTGAACCTACAAATCACCCATCCCAAAAACTAGTGGAAAAACGAGGATTTAGAAGAGAAGGATTGCTGAGGCATTATGAATATACTGGTGGCAAATTCGATGATTTATATATGTACTCACTAATAAAAGAGGATCTTAATGATATTTCCTTTAATTCATTATCATGATTTTAAATGAAAACTTGGTTATGTTTTTTACTTTTTTTGATGGTTCGTAAAGTTTGAACGTTGATATTCACTCCAGGCACGCGCTTGCCCCGCAGGAGTCTCGTACCTTCCGTTCTAATCAACTTTGTTTTGGAATTTAGATAGAAACCCTTTTGTCTATATAAGGGGATACTGAACAGTCTCATCCCGAACCAAGATTTTAAAACAAGACTAGGTTATACTCTAGTTTTTTTGTTTTAAGACCCTCTCAATAGATTGAAGAAATTTTGCGACACTCTTGCCGAATAACTGACTAGCCAAGACCCCACAGACGCCTGCGGCGAGGAGGCTTGGCAGACAGTCGGCGGAAAGGGAGCAGATTTCTGAAATCAATGGGAACGTTTATTATAGAAAAAACTACAGGCAAACTAGCTTTTCTTCGAGTTTGTCTACAGTCTGAGACCGCTAAAAAAGCGGTCTTTTTATATAGTGAAAATCATAAAAAAGTCATGCAAGTACATGAAATCTTAGTATTTTTACTTACTTGTATAATCTCTCTCAACCTTACAAATCCGGGTTGTGTATGACGAGTACCAATCTTTCATACCTTTTTCTTGAGCTTTTTTGTGGGCGGCATTTTCTTTCCAGAGCTTAATGGCATCGAGGGAACTCCAATAGGATACAGTAATTCCTACTCCGTTTTGATCTCTCACACTTTCGACTCCTAAGTAGCCTTCTTGTTGAGCGGCAAGCTCATCCATGAAATCTGCGGTAGAGTTGTAACTTTCGGCATCTTTATCGCTTCTTTGGGAAGTGAAAATACAAGCGTAGTAGGGTGGTTCAGGTGTTTTTGCAAATAACATGAAATGATGCCTCCTTCTATCCTAATATTCAAAATAATACCACATCGGTTAGACCATGGATACAGCATTTTCCTATAAGGAAATCTTGCTTAAAACCCATTATCGGGAAGAAGCAGAATGGAAGCCAGCGATGTAAAAAGGCGAAGGTGTGCAAATTTCTCAGATGCTAAGAAACGACTACTATTCAATAGGACAATTCAGAGGGAGAAGGGATTTTTTTCCTGCCCCACGAATATATAGTTTTGTAGGTTTTTCTAAGAAAGGGATGATTTTAATGTGTGGGATTTGTCAGTAAACATATAGAAAGAGATGCATTTACCAAAACATCGCGATATTCTATTGAATAATGCATTAAAGGATTTATCAGCAGATCCTAATGTTTTGGCAATTTACCTAGCCGGTTCATTACCAAAAGGAAATTTTGATAATTACTCTGATATAGATTTGCACACCATTGTCATGCCAGAACGGATAGCGGATTTTTTAAAGGGAAAAAGAAATAGGGCCAATAACTGGGGAACTGTTTCATTTCACGAAGACTACAATCCTTCTTCACCGTATGTCATCACTCATTATGATACCTTTGTAAAAGTGGATAGCTGATATCAATTACCTGAGGAAGTTATACCATCCATCTGGTTAAAAGAGGTTGAAGTACTATATGATCCTTTTAATATGATGAGTTATGTTATTCAGGAATCAGGAAAACTAGTTTATAAACCGTCACCAGATGAAGTTGAGCATTGGAGAGGAAAGCTGCTTGCTTTTATTCATGAAACTTACAGAGCTGTTATGAGGGAGGAAATATTTTATGCACTTTCTAATCTTGATAGGATACGGTGGCTAATTGTGTCTGGTTGGTATATGGAAATGGAAGAACATGTAGATGGGCCCTATGGGGTATGGACGAAAATCGAGGGTAAAAGAAGTAAATTAAATGAAATGCAATTATTCCTTTTGACAGGTTGGGATTGTGGCCGTAATTCAAATGAAATCATGAAAACGATGAGAGGTATGTTCCCAGAATTCCTTAGATTGAATAAATACCTAAGTACTCAAGTGGATATTGAAGCAAAAGAAGACCACATAAAAAAAATAATGGATATGGCTATATGATACAAGTTTTCTACTAAAGCCATGAATGGCGCTCGAATAGAATGTACTTGGAGGGATGACAAAGTGGCGGAATTGGTTTATCATGTTGCAGTCTCATTAGACAATTTCATTGCGGACCAAGGGATTGTAGATGGGAATATTAATCAATCACTTTTCTTATTTGAAGGGGAACATGTCCCGGATTTTTTATCCGATATTCAGCAATATGAAGCAGTGTTGATGGGGAGAAAAACATATGAGTTTGGTTTTCATTTTGGAGCTAAGCCGGGTGAACCTGGCTATAAAGGGATAAAGCATTATATATTTTCAAATTCCCTTCAGTTCGAATCGAACGAGGAAGTAGAGCTCATCCAAGGTGACTCTGTAGCATTTATTGAAAACCTCAAACAGCAAGGGACCGGTAAGCTATGGTTATGTGGGGGAGGAGAACTGGCTGGAACGTTAATCAACCATAAACTCATTGATCAATTGGTGCTGAAAGTGAATCCAGTCATTATCGGTGAAGGTATACCTCTATTTGGAAGCGTAAAGCCTTGTCTTAAATTAGATTTAGTTGAAATGAAACAATATCCAAACAGTGTGATTAAATCCACGTATAATATTATATATACCTAAGAGAATACGAGTTGTCCGAAAAACTTCATTCCTACATACAGGAGTGCTTTTTAATAAATAGTGAGGGTTGCGTTGGCAGCCCTCAGTTTGTAGACAAAAGGGGTTCGGAATTAAAAAATTCCGAACCCCTTTTGAAATCCCTTTTGAATTTTCGCCTAAAGTTAAGAGATTGGTGCTCTACGAACCCAATATGTTAGGCCATTTTTGGACCTTCCATGTCCAATTGGCCCTCCTACCTCTGAATACATATCTTTCACCAAGTCATAAATGAAAGTGAAATCAATGGCCTCCATTTTACGAACCAAATGGTTCGGTGGCACCAGTTGATCTAAAGTAATCATTTCAAGTTGATCCCGCTGAATAGAATCATGTTTAGAAAGCATCCTTATCACCTCAAGTTTTAATACTTCTATTTTAAAACCAAAATACTCTAGGCATAAGGGTTCTATCTAAAAGTTAAAACAAAGTTGATTGGAACGGAAGGTACGAGACTCCTGCTTAGAAAAGCGCGTCTAAGGGAGACCCCGCAGGCGAAAGCCGAGGGCGGACCGCCCGCGGAAAGCGAGTGCCCTACGTTCCAATCAACGTCCAAATTGTACAACCCTTTTTTTTTGGAACAAACAAAGTTCAAACGTGTTGTAACTTTCAAATTCGTTGGTCTTGGATAAAATTTATTAAAGTTTAACAAGTGGCTTACCTTAAGAAAAAAGTGAAAAATATATATTGGAACATCATTCAAATGATTTTGATTTATTAAAAACTTCATATATTTACTCTTTTCAGACAGTTTCCCCTATGCAACATAGTTACCTATTACTTACTTATATAAAACGGTACAAAAAGGTTGCTATAGACCCACCCAATTTAAAATTGATATTATATTCATGTACTTAATTGTGGGGGGAAGTTGAATGGAAGAACAAAAATATAATGACCTCAAATTAGGCGAACGTGGTGCAATCATTAGTATAATTGCTTATATTTGTCTATCTATCTTAAAACTGGTTATAGGTTACATAAGTGACTCTGCGGCATTAAAAGCGGATGGTTTGAACAATACCACAGATATTATCGCATCCATTGCCGTACTGATTGGATTAAGGCTAGCTCAAAGACCCCCCGATAAAGATCATGGTTATGGTCATTGGAAAAGTGAAACGATCGCTTCTATGGTAGCTTCCTTCATTATGTTTGCCGTTGGTGTACAAGTTTTAATAGATGCTGTCACTTCCATGCTTAAAGGTGGAGAGGAATCACCTGACGTATTGGCGGGATATGTGGGTTTTTTATCTGCGATAGCTATGTATTTTGTATACCGATATAATAAAAAGCTTGCAATCAAAATTAACAGTAAAGCTGTTATGGCAGCTTCAAAAGATAATATATCCGATGCATGGGTTAGTATAGGAACAGCCATAGGTATCTTTGGGTCCCAATTTAACATGCCTTGGCTGGATCCCTTAACTGCCATCATTGTTGGACTATTAATATGCAAAACTGCGTGGGAGATATTTATACAAGCCTCTCATGAACTTTCTGATGGATTTGATGAAGATAAAATTCATCTTTATAAGGATGTAATTACAAATGTGGAAGGCGTTAAGGGGATAAAAGAAATTAAAGGGAGAAATTATGGGAATAATGAAGTGATTGATGTTGTGATTCTTGTTAATTCCACATTGGATATTAAAGAAGCTCATGATATTGCGACACACGTAGAAAAAGTTATGATGAAAGAACATGGAGTGTACGATGTTCATGTTCATGTTGAACCCAATTAATTTTATGATTACTACAAATAAATGGTTTATGGAAGGGGATTCATGTATATGAGAATACCTTCATTCCACAAAAAATATATTTTCCGAATTGGCCATTTAAAAAATAAGGGTTGACAACAAGAGAATAAAATGCAATCATAAACACATTACATTGGAAGGAATAGGTACCTCATACAATGAAGCAGTAATCTTATCAATTAAACAGTAAATCTAAATATTTTTCAATGGGTGTATATGGTCAGGTATGTTCAATGCTAGTACGCGTCACTTTTTCATTTGAACAATCAACTTCTTACCCATGTGAAATTTTTAATGATTATGTTTAGAGATGGGATTCGTCTGCTCGTTTATAGGTACTAATTCATATACAAATACTTTTTCTGTCAGCGAAAACAGGAGAGGTATGTTTAGTTTTTGTATATTTTAGTAGCAGGCGATCTCTCTCTAAAAATTAGAGGGGGATTTTTTATGTTGTTTTTAAAAGCTAGTGATTTAAAGAAAAGCTACGGGACCCGTGAAGTTCTTTCCATTGATTCACTCCAACTTTACAAACATGATCGTGTTGGCGTAGTTGGGAGAAATGGAGAAGGAAAAACGACATTGCTTTCAATATTAGCAGGTGTTAAGGAACCGGATTCCGGTCACATAGAGAACTTTGGAACGGTCACTTATATCCCACAGCTAGAAGAAACTGAACAGGAAATAAGTGGAGTGTTAGCGAGTATTTGGAACTTGCCCAATGAGGATCAAGAAATGATAAGCGGCGGCGAACGCACCCGAAGAAAAATAGCTGCAGCCTTGACATCCAATGCGGATGTCTTAATTGCAGATGAACCTACAAGCCATTTAGATGTATTCGGAATTGAACAACTGGAAAAGGATCTGATGTCTTGTGATGGAGCTATATTGCTCACTTCCCATGATAAAGCATTCTTAAATCACCTATGTACAACGATCTGGGAAGTTGATCAAGGTAAGGTTACTGTATATGAAGGGAATTACGAAGCGTATACCGAACAAAAGCAGACAAAAACAGAAAAGGAAAATAAGGAATATGAAGAGTATCATCGCGAAAAGGATAGGTTGAAGAAGGCTGCACAAAACTTACAGACCAAATCGGATTCAATTAGGAAAGCCCCTAAACGAATGGGGAATTCGGAAGCAAGACTTCATAAGCGGAGCTCCGGGAAACAGAAGGCGAAATTGAACCGTTCTGCTGAAGCAATCGAAACTCGAATCGAGAAGTTAGCAAAAAAAGAAAAACCTAGGGAAAATACTCCTATCATCTTTGATATTTCCGAATTTCCCTCTTTACACAGCAAAAGGGTCATTCGATTTAATGGCTGTTCCCTGAAAGCCGGGTCTAACATACTAAAGAAGCATATCTATGGAGATGTCCCCCTAAAATCCAGGCTCGCCATCAATGGGCAAAATGGGTCAGGCAAATCGACATTATTGAAAAAGATAGTCGATCGTCAAGCGGATTTAAATGTAGCGAAGCCGGCAAAGATAGGTTTTTTTGCACAACAACAAGAAAATTTGACCGAAAATAAAACGGTGCTTGAAAATATTTTACAGGATAGTCCGTACAATCAAGCCTTTGTTCGAACGGTATTATCCCGATTAGCCTTTAAAGGAAATGATGTTTACAAACAAGTATCACTCTTAAGCGGTGGTGAAAGAGTCAGGGCTTCGCTAGCAAAAGTTTTTTTGGGAAACTATAATGTACTGGTTTTGGATGAACCTACAAATTACCTGGATATAAGCACGAAAGAGGCTTTAACCGAGGTGTTAAAAGCATATCCAGGAACCATTGTTTTTGTGACTCATGATCGTTCATTGATTCAATCACTTGCAACACATACTCTTTCTTTTGAAGATGAACCTTCGAGAGTTAGAGTCATCAACCAAGAACCAATAAAATTGGATACGGAAGAAATTGAACATCAAGACAAAATGGCTGAGCTGCTTACAATTGAAGTGCAAATCCTCGAGACACTTGGGAAACTGTCCACGGTTATGAATGAAGCCGAAAAAGAGGAATTGGATAAGGAATTCAAGCGACTCTTGAACAAGAAAAGAAAGCTTGAAGGTTAAAGGGCTTTCCTGTTTCTAAAAAGGAATTGTTGCAGGGAATAGACGATATTACCAAGCGTATAAATCAAAGAAATTCAACAACAGTCAGGACTTCTTGCTTAACATAGAAAATGGTGCAGATGAAATAATACTTTTTAAGAATGTACTTCATTTCTTCGTTCCGAATCAGTTTTTGATAAGTTGGGAATATATGATAATGAGGAAAGCATGAAGGGGGAAAAATGATGAAACCACGGATTACTGTCATTACATTAGGTGTAGATGATTTAGAAAAATCGCTAGAGTTCTATCGTGATGGGCTTGGATTTCGAACAGAAGGGATAGTAGGCAAGGAATTTGAGCATGGCGCCGTTGCCTTTTTCGACTTACAATCAGGCCTAAAGCTTGCCATTTGGAATCGAAAGGATATTGCTCATGAGGCCAAAGTTGCTTTGACTCCAACAAGTTCGACAGAATTTACGATTGGTCACAATGTAGGCAGCAAAGAAGAAGTGCATACTGTGGTGGAGCAAGCAAAAAAAGCGGGTGCGATCATAACTGATCCGGCACACGATACATTCTGGGGAGGATACTCTGCACACTTTCAAGACCCGGATGGCCACTTATGGGAAGTGGTTTGGAATCCGGAGTGGGATATCTAAGAATCATGAATGTGATCCGTTTCGTGGATCTCGCTGAATGGAATCCTGTTTAGAAAGGATTCGTAGAAGTTCTATCCAAATGTTAAATCAAAGTTAATTGGAACGGAAGGTACGTGACTCATGCGGGAAAGCGAGTGCCCTACGTTCCATTAAAGTTTACATTGTAAGAGTCATAAAAAACTATAGGCAAACCCGATTTTCATCGAGTTTGCCTATAGTATGAAAGGAGCACTTTACCTAGAGGTTTAGTGCTTGTTCTTTATTCCTTTCAATCGCTTCGTTATTACTGAATTTCACCTGTGCATTAATGGTCTCATTGTCTTCCATGTATTCAAGCAGCAAGTCTACCGCTTTTTCCATATGAATATGCATGTATGCAGTGACTTATTGGAACCCGAAGTCACATTATTAAAAGAGTAAGCGGAGCTTCGTTAATTCACTTAAAGTTGAAGATGAATTTATTCTATTTTGTCATCACAATTAGTTGCTGAATCACTTTTTCACGTGAATTATCATCTAACGGAGCTATATTAAAAAGCTCTGAGTAATAAAGACCATCAATGGCTAATCGAATGATGGTTGCTGTTACAGGATTGATATGATCCTGCTCCACTTTGTCTTGAACATACTGATAATTTTGTGAAATGCTTTCAGATAAGTCGGGATTTAACATGGAAGCAGCAATGATCCCTATATTTAACTCGGCGTTATGTTCCAAATCCCATTTTGAAACTTCGATTAATGCTCGACACCATTTACCTTTTTCAATAGAGTCTTCTTGCTTAGCGTATTCATTAAACTGCATATTGAATTTTCCGAAAATATATTGTGCTAAACCAATCATCAATGTTTCTTTACTTGGGAAGTGATATAATAATCCACCTTTACTGATACCCGCTTGTTTTGCCACAGCGTCCAAAGTTAGTGAATTAAAATCATTTTGGAGAATGAAGTCCGTTGCAGATTTTAAGATGTGTTGACGTTTTATACTAGCTTTTGATTCCACATGTATCACTCCTTATAAAACAACTGGCCAGACGGTCTTTAACTATTATACCTTTTGTTGCTTTTGCCTTGAAATAAAATGGTTACACAAAACCAGGAAAAGAAGAAGGTGCGAAAAAATAACAATAAGTAAAGAGTAAACCTGATGGAAAAGGTCATACCCATGAACGTTAGACATAGAATTAACGCTATAAAAATTCTCAATTTGGAGATTTTAGGATAAATCATTATAAATTTTCAAGGAAAGAAGTAAATGAAGCAGACAAACGGTGTAATGTATTATTCCCCTTATCGAGTTTACGTTTTGTGACAGATGGAAGAACGATTATACTTCACAAGAAACGGTTATCCCCCTATAAAAATGTCATCATCACATTTCTTTACATTCACGAGCATTGTTAGTTTCTACTTTTGTATAGCTAGTCCTCCATAAGTATGATGGTATCACTATCCCCAGATTTCATCATTAAAACCCGTAATACTTGAATCTATGGGGTAAGTCACGAGGTGCATTACTCTTTTATATATTTTACCTCCGTAATCTTACCTGGCTTTATATCTGGATAAGATCTTTTAGAGCTACTTATTAAAGAGTCCTCCACAGATTATATGGTAGGTAAAAAAATGTTGATATAATCAATAAAACGTTACTATG
>NZ_JBHXAS010000077.1:0-24227 GCF_042727425.1 Peribacillus sp. NPDC060253 | reverse complement strand
ATTATAAATATTAAATCAATCTTTTTAACAAATGTTTTTTATTTTATGGAAATCCTTTATGCTAGAGGATAAGGGGAGGAATAGGCATGGAGAATGGCAAAGTAGGGGATAAACGGCATTTACGCTCAATCATGACACGTCAAAAGTTATTGGAAGCTGCAAAGGAAATATTTCTTGAAGAAGGTTATCAAGCCGCGCTTATTTCCCAAATGATTAAAAGGGCAAACATCGGATACGGAACGGCCTATGTTCATTTTAAAGGGAAAGAGGATCTGTTAATTGTACTAATGGAAAATGTAATGGAGCAATTTTATGAAATTGCCGAGACCTCTTTCTTTCCAAAATCTAAAGACGAGGCAAAACATATCATAAACAAACAAGCTAATGCCTTTTTGAAAATGGCAGAAGCTGAACGCAATATGATGCAGGTTTTCGAACAGGCCATTGGGATATCAACCGTTATTTCAGATAAATGGAAAGCGATCCGCATGAAGTTCATTCAGCGAATTTCAAAGGACGTCGCCTATGCACAGCAAAATGGGCTGGCAAGAGCTGAATTAAACCATGAGCTTGTGGCAAGAGGGTGGTTTTTCACAAATGAAATGTATCTGTGGGAAATTGTCAGAAACGAACATCAATGTACTGTCGAAGAGATTGCTCAAACCATTACCTCAGTTTACGTCGAAGGTTTGTATTTGTAGTGATAATAGCAATACAATAATCTTCCGGTTTTATACAATCGGAAGATTTAATTTTTTTAAGATTTTCTCACCTTATCAGGAATTCATCTTCCCACCACTTATAACCCGCTCAAACTCACGAGTAAACCAGCAGAATTCACGAGTAAAGTGCCCAAATTCACGAGTAAATCGCTCAAATTCACGAGTAAAGTGTCCTAATTCACGAGTAAAACGCCAAAACTCACGAGTAAACCAGCAGAATTCACGAGAAACAGCATCAAATCTCGTATAATGATCGCAAAATCTTGAGTGAAAATCAACCAACTCGAAATGAAGCATCCATTCACGAGTAAAGTGCCCAAATTCACGAGTAAAACGCTCAAACTCACGAGTAAACCAGCAGAACTCACGAGAAACAGCATCAAATCTCATATAATAGTCGCAAAATCTTGAGTGAAAAACAACCAACTCGAAGTGAAGCATCCATTCACGAGTAAAACGCTCAAATTCACGAGTAAAACTCCAAAACTCACGAGTAAAGTGTCCAAATTCACGAGTAAAACGCTCAAACTCACGAGTAAACCAGCAGAACTCACGAGAAACAGCATCAAATCTCGTATAATGATCGCAAAATCTTGAGTGAAAATCAACCAACTCGAAATGAAGCATCCATTCACGAGTAAAACGCTCAAATTCACGAGTAAAGTGCCCAAATGCACGAGTAAATCGCTCAAACTCACGAGTAAAGTGTCCAAATTCACGAGTAAAACGCCAAAACTCACGAGTAAACCAGCAGAATTCACGAGAAACAGCATCAAATCTCGTATATAGCCGCAAAATCTTGAGTGAAAATCAACCAAATCGAGGTGAAGCATCCATTCACGAGTAAATCGCCAAAACTCACGAGTAAAGTGACCAAATTCACGAGTAAAACGCCAAAACTCACGAGTAAACCAGCAGAATTCACGAGAAACAGCATCAAATCTCGTATAATAGTCGCAAAATCTTGAGTGAAAATCAACCAACTCGAGGTGAAGCATCCATTCACGAGTAAAACGCCAAAACCCACGAGTAAAGTGTCCAAATTCACGAGTAAAACGCTCAAACTCACGAGTAAACCAGCAGAACTCACGAGAAACAGCATCAAATCTCGGATAATAGCCTCAAAATCTTGAGTGAAAATCAACCAACTCGAAGTGAAGCATCCATTCACGAGTAAAACGCTCAAATTCACGAGTAAAACTCCAAAACTCACGAGTAAAGTGTCCAAATTCACGAGTAAAACGCTCAAACTCACGAGTAAACCAGCAGAATTCACGAGAAACAGCATCAAATCTCGGATAATAGCCGCAAATTCTTGAGTGAAAATCAACCAACTCGAGGTGAAGCATCCATTCACGAGTAAAGAGGCAGAATTTACGAGTAAACCCACTAAACTCAGGAGCATAACTCCCTCATTAGCGTGGGACTTATAGCGTCTACGCCTTAAGTCTTACTAGAAAATATAGCTAAGGCTCATTATACGAACTTGTAAAAGTAGATAAGATATAAACAAGGAAAGGAGGACGAAAACAATGAAGAAATTTGGTTTATTTATTGTAGGACTGATCGCATTATTCCTGTTACTGGCGAATGTTGGTCCATTGATCAGCCTGGCGATTTGCTTGGCGATCCTCTATTTTGGATTCAAGCAGTTCATGAAGTCCGAATCGACAGGAGCTAAGATTGCGTGGGGATCAGTCTCCATTATCGTGCTGATCGTTGCTATTTCCCATATCCCGGCAATATTAGGATTGGTGGCAGCTTATGTTCTTTACCTGGTCTATAAAAAATGGAATGAAAATGATGAAAGTGCATCATCGAAAGAAAATGACCCATTCTCAAATTTTGAAAGAGAGTGGAAAGAGTTGAATAAGAACTAATAGAAGGGATGGAATTGGAATGGGTAATTTATTTAACAGAATGAAACAAACGATTTCAGCGGATTTTTACGATTTGCTTGATAAAAAGGAGCAAAAAAATCCCATTGGCATGCTAAATCAATATTTGCGTCAATGTGAGCAGGAGACAGAAAAGGTCGGCAAGCTGCTTGAGCGTCAATATCTTTTGAAAGAAGAGTTTACGCGTGAAATTAGTCAAGCACAAAATCTAGCTGAAAAACGTAAACATCAGGCCGAGATTGCTAAGCAGTCTGGAGAAACCGATTTAATGGAATTTGCCTTGAAAGAGAGCTTGCACTATGAAGATCGTGCGTCAAGTTTGAAGGAGGCGCATAAAAGTGCAGAGGTTCAGTTGGCTGAACTGGAGCGGAAATATGAAGAAATGAAGCATAAGCTTAAGGATATGCATCTAAAGCGAATGGAATTGATGGGCAGGGAAAATATTGCCCGGGCAAACTATAGGATCAATCGCGTTTTGGATAGCGGCCGCTCTGAAGCCAAGCCGGTGGCGATGTTTGAAGATATGGAGCATTATATCGATCGCATCGAGCACCAAGTCCATACAGATTATAATAGGCATACGATCGATGCTAGGATCGTCCAGCTTGAAAAAGAATTGGAACAGAAAGAAGCGTAAACAGCATTGCTGTTATCCCCTGACCTATTGGAATGAAGGGTGGGGGAAAACAGTCTGTCAGAACGTGATAATTTCATGGTATTCTTAAAAGGCACGGGTTCCTGTGCCTTTTAAGAATATCATGATCATATACAGGGGAGGCGAACCGATGTTGAACAAGATGAAGACGGACTATATGGGATGGATACTTCTCATCGGAGTCGTCCTGCTTTTTTTAGAGATTTCATTTACGGGTGGAGGTCTCCTTTTTTCCCTCGCTTTTTCAATAGGATGTATCTATTTAGGCAGGAAATTCACAAAACGGTCAATCGGGAAAGTCCTATTTTTTATAGGGGCGATTTCCCTTATCATCACGGTCTTAAATATGTTCGTCTTTAGATTTTTCCTTGTGGCCGTTCTCGTTTATTTATTATTTTTATATTATCAGTCGAAAAAGAATCCTGATTGGATCAACCCCATTATGACCAATGAAGAGATGGACGAAGAACGGATCAATAAAGAGCGTTTATTGAAAACCGATTACCTTTTTAAAAATAAGTTGTTTGGTCATCAACAAACGGCCGAGCATGTATATGAATGGAATTCCGTGAATGTTCAGGGCGGGGTCGGTGATACGGTTATCGATTTAAGCAAAACGATTTTACCGAAAGGCGACGCTGTCATTTCCATCAGGAATATCATTGGCAATATCACTGTGCTTGTACCGTACGGCATCGAAATCAGAGTCCATCATTCTGTCGTGGCAGGCAGAGCGCGAATTTTCGAAAATAAGCCTGAATCCAGGGTCTTTAATCAAATTTATTCCTACCAAACAGAAGGGTTCAATGAAACGGATCACAAGGTTCATATCATCACTTCCATTTTAGTTGGGGATTTAGAGGTGAAGCGGATATGAGTATACTGACACGTCAGATATTGACTGCCCTTGGTGTTGCTTTCGTTCTCTCTCTTGCCTTGCCGGCGGCGGTTTTCTTCATTTTTCCTTTATCCGACTGGAGCTTATTGTGGGAGAAAGTGGTCATGGGATTACCCTTCGTCATATTCCTGCCAAGCCTGGTCATGACGGTAGGGCTGATTTATGGAGTCGTTTCGGGGATGTTTTGGAAGCGGCAGCTGGAAAGGGTGAATGAAGGGCTGTATTTACTTGAACAGGGCCGCTTACCTTCGCAACAGGAGACGTATCCAGTCCAAGAGATGGCTAAAATGGTGGAACGGATGCAACTGATCCATAAGCAAATCAATGAGCAGACAAAATTATCGCAAAAAATGGCGAATGAAAAGGCCATTGATCAGGAGAAACAGATCCAGGAAATCGTTTCACAGGAACGAAACCGCTTGGCGCGGGAACTGCATGATTCGGTGAGCCAGCAATTGTTTGCCGCTTCGATGTTCATGTCGGCCATCACCGAATCACAATCCGATATGGAAAAAACGGAAATGAAACAATTCAAGGTAGTGGAAGAAATGATCCATCAATCCCAACTTGAGATGAGGGCGTTATTGCTTCACTTGAGACCTGTTGCATTAAAGGGAAAATCTTTACATGAAGGAATGAAGGAGCTCCTTTTGGAATTGGCCCAAAAAGTGACGATGGATATAAATTGGAAGATGGAGCCTGTCACTCTGGATAAGGGGATTGAGGACCATTTGTTTCGGATTTTACAAGAATCGATTTCCAATACACTAAGACATGCAAAAGCGAACTCGCTTGAAGTTCTATTGATCGTTCGTGATGGGCTGATCATTTTACGGATAACGGATGACGGCGTTGGTTTTAACGTCGAGGAGTCGAAAACGGGCTCATATGGTCTGCAAAACATGCATGAACGGGCTGTTGAATTAGGCGGAACGATGCAACTTGTAAGCGTTCCGAATAAAGGAACGAAACTTGAAGTGAAAATCCCATTATTAAATGCTGGAGGTGATCATGATGATTAAAGTATTATTTGTCGATGACCATGAAATGGTAAGAATAGGAGTATCGGCTTATTTATCCGCGCAGTCGGATATCGAAGTGATCGGGGAAGCGGACAATGGCTTGAAGGCTGTTGAGCTGGCAATGGAATTGCGTCCGGATATCATTTTGATGGATTTGGTCATGCCGGAAATGGACGGCATAGAAGCGACGAAACGAATTATCGAAAAATGGACTGAAGCAAAGATCATCATCGTGACAAGCTTCCTGGATGATGAAAAAGTGTACCCGGCATTGGAAGCCGGAGCGACGAGCTATATGCTGAAAACATCAAAGGCCAGCGAGATTGCGAGAGCCGTCCGTTCCACTTTCCAGGGTCAAAGTGTACTTGAACCTGAAGTGACGGGGAAAATGATGGAAAAGCTGCGCCGCCCAAAGATTACCCAGCCTCATGATCAATTGACAAACCGGGAAATGGAAATTTTGCTGCTGATGACACAAGGGAAAACGAATCAGGAAATTGCGGATGAACTATACATAGCCCTGAAAACAGCCAAAGTCCATGTCAGCAATATATTAAGCAAGCTGGCCGTGCAGGACCGCACGCAAGCAGTGATTTACGCATTTAAGCATTCGCTCGTTCAAGAAGAAGAGTAAAAAGCGTCTATTTACTAATAGTTGAATGTTTGTTATATTTAGGGAATTACACCATCCTGTAAAGTTCTTTCAAGGTTGCTTCGCGGCAGCCTTTTTTTACGGATAAGGGAAAGCAGGCAGAAGGCAGGTGAAATGATGTTAAGAGTTATCTTAGAATTATTTCGGATCATCACTATTATTTTTGTTATTGGAATGATAATGGGGTTCATCATTCATTCAATCTATGCGATTTTTGGTATAACCGTAGAGAACACCGCAGGCGGATGGGGTGTTGGTATGGCAATTTTTCCATTACTTTATGTACTCTATAAAAACCGCCTTCAATTTTCAGGGTTCTATAAAAATGACGGACAAGTAAAACTCTCAAACAGGACAACGACAATCCTGCTTTGCTTCTCGGTACTAATGTTAACGGTTGCCCCTTTATTTCGCTAACGGAATGCAAAAAGAGCATGTTTTGATCAAAACATGCTCTTTTTCATGCATTTTTTGGATTATACCGCTTCCTCGGCAGTATCGAGCCTCTTGCCATATATACGATAAAGTACCAAAGCGAATACCATTCCTATAAAGGATATGGAGGAGATGAAAAGGTAAAGGGTCTTGCCCCCGAAAGCCCCATATATGGCGCCGCCAATATAAGAAGCAATGATTCCCGAAACCCCGAAGAATAGCAGCGCCAGTACGGTCTGGCCTGTGGCACGCCACTCCACCGGAACGATCCGGTATAGATATTGGATGGCAGCCGAGTAGAAAATCGGGAAAGTCAATAGCTGCATGACCTGCAAATAAGCTAATAGTTGTGGATCGGTAATCCAGGCAGAGACGAAATAGCGGATAAAGAAAAACGCTGCTGCAAACGAAATGATGATGATTTCCTTACCTTTGCGCAGCCACCAGAAGCTTAGGGCGAATACGACGATTTCACTTCCCGCCGCTAAGAACCAGGTCAAGCCTACAAGCTTGGCACTTCCTCCAAGTTCCCGGATATACACGCCGAGGAAAGTATCGTTCATCCGCGCTGGAACAGCACAGATAAAGACCAATAACAGGAAGAGAAGTGTCTCTTTATTGCTGAAAAAATGCTTAAGGCTGCTTAAGGTGACAGGTTTCCCTGAAACGGGTGCATCAGGCATCATCCAGCTGACAATGAAACTGATCAAACCAATGCCGGCAAAAAGGAAGGCAAGGCTGTTCGCTCCGAAGTATGACATCACATAGCCGGTGATCAGAGATATGACCGCATAACCTAATGCACCGTATGTCCGGACGGAACCGTAACTGATCCCGGATTTCTCTGCCATCGTAAAGTTGAGGCTTTCCGTCAGGGGATCTATCGGCATCAGAAAGAAATATAGCAGCATGGCAAACAGGATGAGCTGAAGATAACTGCTTGAGTCATAAAGAAAATACCCGATTACGCTCGAGAAAAAGATGAGTAACAACAGGACTTTTCGTATAGTTCTCGTTTTGTCGCTTATCATTCCCCATAAAGGCTGGGTGATGAGGGTGACAAAACCTCCTGTACCGATGATGAATCCGATTTGGGCTGGACGCAAACCTTGATCAGCGAGATAGACTGGGAGAAACGGAATGAAAATGGCAAGCAGTCCAAAATATAAAAAGTTAAAACTTTTTAGTAATCGTAATGCTTTCATAAAAAGTATGATACCTCACGTGTTCTATAGATTGGTTTAATTTCAACCTTGTAATTGTAACATTGATGACAGATTTTGAAAAAATAGTTTTACATTTAATGGCTGAAAATAGACAAATAGAGTGGGTTTCAAGGATGGAATAGAGTACATTGCACTTTTTGAAAATGGATGTAAGTGATAGAATTAACATTTATTGTTAAGTTTAGGGAGTGTATAAAATTATGGATCAAGACACAAAAGTGATTCAAGAGTTGCAGGAATTGAAACAAAAAGTCGGTCATATTGAAGACTTATTAACGGAGCAAGCGAATAAAAAGGAAAAAGTAGGTCCCGTTCGAACCTTCATGGACGCGGTAGCCTCTTTGCTATTTGGATTAATTGTTGTAGGGCCAGTTGTGGTAATTGTCGTTGGGGTTTTGATGGTGGCTGCATCATGGTTAGGGATGGCGTTTTAAAAGTTGTGGATAGGAAAATAGTATGAACTCTTTTATTAATTTATTGATTTGATTGTTGGGTTTTTCCAGCAGGAATTTCTTAATGATTGATAGATAATAAATATTAAAGATTGTTTATTGTTTATCTTACATGATAAAAAAGCAAAATAGATCTTATATCATTCGTTAGTCTTTTTTGCGTATGATTACCATAATAGGGAAGATATTATAAAAGAGAAGGACAACTTTATAATCATTTAGAAGATTTCATAATAACTCTTTAAGTTCATGACCAATCATTTTTTAAACTGTATTAGTGAAAAAGTAGTTGCCCATAAGACATGTATCTTCTTTAATTTCGAATAGTAATTTTGTTGATTTTGTATGGCAATTCCCTAAGCGTTGTTTCTGGTAAATATTATTCTGAAAAAATTATTGACAAAATTACTTCGAGTCCGTATAGTAATGGATATTATTAAAAATATTCAGAAATAATTTTTGAAACGCAATGATCAGGAGTAGTAAAAGCTATTATTCGGTAAAGAGAGCTGCGGGGTGGTGCAACGCAGTCCAATGATACTTTGAACTTGCCTGGGAGTGGTAAAGCAAAAGATTAGATTTGATCTATTCTCTTTGTATTTAACGATTAACCTTCGTTACAAGGTTTAAAGCAGGGTTCTTTAAAGAGCCAATAAGAGTGGTACCGCGGTAAGCATAAGGCATATCGTCTCTTTCTTCATTTGATTATGAAGGAAGAGACGATATGCCTTTTTTGAATTTTGGGAGGTAAGGATATGGAAACGGACAAACGGAATTTACAGAGGACAATGACTTCAAGGCATATTACGATGATGGCATTAGGTGGTGCCATCGGGGCAGGTTTATTTAAAGGAAGCAGTTCCGCCATTGATATGGCAGGCCCATCCGTTATTATTGCGTACTTGATAGGAGGCATCATCCTATTATTCATCATGCAAGGCTTAGCTGAAATGGCGGTCCGCAATAGCGGCGCAAGAACATTCAGGGATTTGGTTCAATCTATTTTAGGAAAGTATCCAGCTTATTTCCTTGATTGGATTTATTGGAAAATGTGGGTATTGAACATAGCGGCCGAATCAGTCGTTGCAGCTATTTTCCTTCAATATTGGCTGCCTGGATATCCAATTTGGATACTGGCATTAGCTGTTTCCGTGTTAGTAACAGCGATTAACTTGCTGTCGGTAAAAGTTTTTGCCGAAACGGAGTACTGGCTTGCATTAGTTAAAATAACCGTCATTATCGTGTTCATCATAGCTGGATTATTGTTACTGCTCGTAACGTATGGTGATCATACAGCCGTCGGTTTTTCTAACTTGACTGACCACGGTGGTTTCTTTCCGAACGGACCCACAGGATTAATCACTGCGATGTTGGTGGTAATCTATTCATATGGTGGTACGGAAATTATCGGGGTCACATTAGCTGAAACGAAAAATCCCGAAAAAGTGGTTCCAAAAGCTGTTCGCAGCACATTGGTACGGATCATTTCCTTCTATATCATCCCATTTTTCATCATCGTTAGCTTAATTCCTTGGAACGAAGTGAACGGGGTGCCGGAAAGCCCGTTTGTAATGGTCTTTCAAATGATAGGGATTCCAGGTGCCGACCATATTATGAACGCCGTTGTTTTACTTGCGATCATCTCATCAATGAACTCTGGATTATATGGTTCATCCCGTGTTCTTTATACACAAGCCGTGGACGGTCGTGTTCCTAAAATATTTTCACGTTTATCCAAGAAGAAAGTTCCTGTTTACGCAATCTTCATGTGTACTTCCGCTTTATATGGTGGTGTACTGATTTCATTATTTGCTGGAAGCAAGACCTTCGATTTCCTAATGGGATCGCTGGGATATACCGTATTATTCATCTGGTTGATTATTGCCGTCGCTCATTTGAAGTCACGTAAACAAGAGTCCGGAAAAACTAGTGCCTATTCGGTCAAATGGTTCCCTTATACGACCTGGGCTGCAATTATCGCGTTAATAACGATCCTGATTGGAATCATTTTCACGACTTCCATAATCGTTACGATCATTACACTTAGCATTTACATCTTTATTACCTTAACGTATGTATGGAAAAGACGTCTTAACAAAATCTAGCAGAAGAAAAAACACCTCTTCCTCTCTTGTATAGAGTTTCAGTTTCTAGCCGTGGTATTGTATACCATGGCTTTCCTTTTGTCATTATTTGAATGGAAAATCAGATCCTTTTGTCATACAAAAGAATGGGAAATTTGATCCTTTTGTTCTGCTGTTGGAAAGAGTAAGAGATATCCAGTTTAGTAGTTCCTGGGAATCATTATTTAAGCATATAAAGAGTTCATTTAATGAAAAATGTAGTATAATAATCTTTGGAAAATAACCAATATATTGAAAGACGGAGCAAACAATGAAAAACAACTCGATTTTATCCTTTCACCCGTTATATTATTTATTCCTTTTGGTTCTTACTAGTTCCATTTACTCGATCATCAATCAATCTTCAGGTCACGCAGTCGATGTTACGACAATAATAGATAGAGAGATTCCCTTTATTAAAGAATTTGTCGTTCCTTATTTACTATGGTATCCATATATATATGGATTGATGATTTACTACTGCTTTGTTGATCGTAAGCACTATTTTGTTGCTATAGGAAGTTTGGTATCAGGGAAACTTCTCTGTTTTCTTGTGTATTGTCTTTGGCAATCGACAGTCCCGCGTCCAGATGTGGTGGGGAGTGATATCTTTGCCCAATTAATGAGATTCGTTTATAGTCATGATCAGCCTGTCAACTGTCTTCCGAGTATACATGTACTGACTACATTCATCATGATGATCGTTGCCCATAAACGGAAAGAACAGCATAAATGGGAATATGCCAGTGTCACCACATTTGGAACGCTGATTATCCTTTCCACCCTATTTACGAAACAGCATGCCGTATTGGATGTACTTGCAGGAATACTTCTTGCTTGTGGGGTATTTGCAGCGATACAGTATATGTTCCAAGCGTTATCGGCCTATCAGGCCAATCATTATCCAGCGAGGCAATTTAAAAAGTGATCACAGTTCATAAATGAAAGAAAAAGCCACAGTAATAGATTTGCTCCCATGGGTAGATATTTTACAGTGGCTTTTTGTGTGAAGGTCAAAGCTAATCTGATTAAGTAGACAAGATAAGCTTAAAAGATACTTATGGAGCAAATCCTGGGTTTCCATCATCATTCCGAAACTCCTTTTTGCACCAGAATTTTTATTGAAACAGACACATTATCAAGGGAACGTTAATTTGATACTGAGCAGTTTGATAACGATGCTGGGTATACTTATTTATTGTGGATATACGCTCAGGAAAACCAAAAGCAGTTGAAGTGATTTTTATACAGGTTTAATAGCCTATACAAAAAAAACATCAAACTTCCCATAACAGAAAGTTTGATGCTTTTGCTTTTACATTTCAGCTTCTATTTTCAAAGATGATTCTTCGCTGAATTGTTGCTTATCCAGGTCTCCCGTTATTTTACTTGTAAGAATACCTGAAGTCATGCTTCCGCTGACATTCACTGCGGTTCTTCCCATATCGATCAATGGCTCGACGGAAATCAAAAGTCCAGCCAAGGCAATTGGCAAGTTCATCGCAGATAATACTAGAATGGCAGCAAATGTTGCTCCTCCACCTACACCGGCAACCCCGAAAGAGCTAATGGCCACGATGGCAATCAACATCGCGATAAAGGATGGAGTGAGTGGGTTGATTCCCACTGTTGGTGCGATCATGACCGCTAACATGGCCGGATAAATGCCGGCACAGCCGTTTTGACCGATTGACAGACCGAAGGATCCAGCAAAGTTGGCAATACCTTCGGACACCCCAAGTTGTTTCTGTGTTTGGATATTCAATGGTAGGGCACCTGCACTTGTTCTTGAAGTGAAGGCAAATGATAATACTGGGAAAGCTTTTCTCAAATATACTATTGGATTCAATCCTGCAAGCGTCAGCAATAACAAATGGATGAGGAACATGACTATCAGGGCGACATAAGAGGCTCCCACGAATTTCCCCAATTTCAGGATGGCGTCCAAATCACTCGTTGCTACCGTCTTCGTCATGATTGCCAAGATTCCGTATGGCGTTAAACGAAGAATTAAAGTTACTACTCGCATGATGATACTGTGCAATGTATCTACTATTTTAGCAAAAAATTCTGCATGTTCAGGCTGCTTCCTTTTGACCCCTAAATAGGCAATTCCAAGAAAAGCGGCAAAAATCACAACGGAAATGGTCGAAGTCGGACGTGCCCCCGTTAAATCTTGGAATGGATTTGACGGAATCAATTCAAGGATTTGCTGTGGCATCGTTTTATCCTGAATCGTACCGTATGTTTCAGATATTTGATCCCCACGGCTTAACTCTGCTTCTCCTTGCTCGATTTGAACGGCTTCCAAATTGAATACAGTTGCGGACGTAATCCCAACAGCCGCTGCAATCGCAGTCGTTCCAAGCAGGATACCGATGATCAAGACACTGATCTTTCCGATATTGCTAGTTAGTTTCAACCGTGTAAATGCGGACAAGATCGAGATGAAGACAAGCGGCATAACAATCATTTGCAGGAACTTGACATAGCCAGAACCAACAATGTTAAACCAATCGACCGATTTAACGATCGCTTCTGATTGTGGTTCATAGAAATACTGCAAAAGAAGTCCAAATACAATCCCTAAACCAAGACCAGTAAAGACCCTTTTTGTAAAGGAGACATGTTTTTTATTCATGTAAAATAAAACGCCTAAAAGAATGAGCATTATGGCAAGATTTAAAAACACATAACCAATCATATATATTCCTCCTAATTCCGATTAAGCTAATAAGTTTAATAAATATCTGATGCTTATGATACATCATCCTTTGATTTTTTACCAGATAAAAATAATATATTTTTGACATCGGAAGATATTCATGTATGTAACCATATTCCTGAACTGAAGGATAATAAAGGGTATAAGCTTCTTTCGACGCTCAAGGATCAATCTCTGTACAATTATTCCATTATATATAGTATCAGGAAGGATAAGTCTTTTGGTTTCTTGAATCAAATGATGAAGGATCAAATTTTAAAAGATATGCGAAATATTTGATAGGGGTGAAGCAGCGATGGAAATATCCATTGAAATGCTTAATGATGAAGATGCAAAAGGGTTATTTACATTCGAATGCGATAATAGAAGTTTTTTTGAACAAACAGTACCGAGTCGCGGAGATGATTATTATAGCTTTGAAAACTTTAAAGTCAGACATAAGGAATTATTGAATGAACAAGAAGTTGGACTCTCCTATTTTTACTTGATTAAGGATGGCTCAGGTACAATTGCTGGCAGGATTAACCTTGTGGATATAGATCCCATCGATTGTACGGCTGATGTCGGTTATAGAATTGGTGAAGCATTTACGCAAAAGGGGATAGCGAACGAAGCTCTAAAGAGATTGGTTAATCTAGCGCCGGGATTGAATGTGATTCAAATACACGCGAAAACGACAAGCGACAATATTGCCTCGCAAAAGGTTTTGGAGAAAAACGGTTTTGAACGGATTTCGACTAATGGGGAAAATAATGTGGTTACCGGTCAAAAGGTAACATTCTATCATTATAGTAGGAACCTATAAATCGTTCGTTTTGTTCTATTATAAGAACGCATGTGTCCGATAGAAGTCCGGATGCATATAAGCATATGAAGGATAAACTTTCACTGGAAGAATGGGTACAATTACTTTCTGACGGATTGAACGATAATTAAGAGCTTACAATGAAAGCAAAGGGAATAGAAAAAGCTGATCGGCATATAACACCAATCAGCTTTTTCTAGATGCTTATCCTTCTCGAATGACAACGATAACACCAATAAAGATTAATAGAGTACCCATCCAAAAAGCCAAGCCAATTTGCTCACCTAGCAATAGCCAGCCTAGAAAGGTACCGACTATAGGCTGGAAAAAGAAAAATAAACCGCCACTTGAAGCATTGAGCATCCGCAATCCGCGGTTCCATAGTAAAAAGGCACTTGCTGTCGAAATGACTCCCAAGTATAAAAGCCCGCCCCAAATAGATGGATGCACCATGGCTTCAAAGTCGAGTTTAGCTAATCTATTAATTGTAAAAGGCGTTAGTAAGGCAATGGATACCAGAATGGCATAGGTGGTTACGACAATTTGTGAATATTGCCCAGGTACACGTTTGATAAGAACAGACATAAGCGACCATGTTAATGCAGCAATAAGCAGCGCTATCGCACCAAGTTGGTTGGATGAATTGATATTCGCATTTCCAACAATAATACAGACACCAATTGAAGCTAGAATGATTGAGAGTGCTTTTCGTAACGTTATCTTTTCTTTTAAAATGATTCGCGCAAATAGGACCATGAATGCCGGTGTCGTTGAAGTGATAATGGCACCCATTTGTGCAGTGGAGAGCATCGTACCAATCTCCTGGGTTACAATGGAAGTTGTATTACCAATGAGCCCAATCATGAAAATTAACAGCCAGTGACGTTTTTCAATACGCCATGATTGTTTTGTTACAATCCCAATGATCAGCAATGGAACAATTGCAATGATATAGCGGAACCAAACTAATTCCAGTGGCGGTACTGTGTCCACCACAACCTTTACCACCACATACATCCCGCCCCAAATGCTGGCAGCGATTGATAAATATAAAGAACCTATTAAGGTATTTTTCACTTTGCACCCTCCGTTTTCTTTAGACAATTATTGCTGTCCTTAACGGAGTTGTAGTTTTCTGCCGTTAAGGAAGAATAACTACTGGCACATCATTTTCAAATAGTGGTGAATGCATCATCGGTTTTCAGCTCACTTTCGCAATTATTATAGTAAACTCATCATACAACAATTGGTTGTATGTAGTATATAACTGTTCGCATCGTCCCTACTAAAGGTCCGAATGAATCTCCTGTGGAACGATCTGAACCAATACATAAAAAGATGATCTCTTTGGAACTTGGGGGAAGAATTTTTGCGATTTGAAAAGACATTTCGTCTATTTCGCCTTCTGTCTCTGTTTCCAACATGTAGTTGCGATACGGCACTTCTTTTTTTGTCTCCCCTTTTTTTCTGCCGTTAAAAGGATACATGCCTACACCCCTTCTCTTATTTACTAGAGTTCCGTGATATCTTTTCTAATTATTATATGTTATTGTTTTCCTCTATTTTACCAAAAGATCCAGTTAATCAGTATATTAACAAAATACAAATAAACAGATGAGATAATCACTAGATATGTACGCTGTTTTTTTATTCGAGATTAATTGTGGTCCGGACAATTTGAAATTAATCGTTACGCAGAACCACTTTTTAATTGAAGGAAGTGTAAGTATTGGACTAGGCAAAATTCGCTGGTTTTGCCTTTGATAAAGAAGGTGGTACACCATGTACAAATCTGCAATTAGATTATCGTTGCGGCATCCATGAAAATCTCAGGGCAAAGGGATTTCAAGGCTGCACGGTATATGACTGCTTTGGTGCCGGCGAATGTAAAGTAGTTATTTAAAGCGGAATTTTAATACATACCATATGAACAATTCTGGAACACTTAGTTATTAGAGGAAAAACGATGGTCAATTAGACTTTAAACCGAAATGTTAGGTGATTTTGACAAAGTGATCTTTTTCTACAGATACGATTCTTCATTAGGAGGGATCGTCTTTTTCAAGTTAGGTCAAAAAACTTCATTTTTCCATTTGACTTTCACGTTACGTAATACCTTACAGTTATTTATATCGAAAGGAGGTAAAAGCAGTGGCGATGAGAGTGAAAGAACTTGCTGATTTAGTTGGCATCAGTGTGCGGACACTGCATTATTATGATGAAATCGGGTTATTATCGCCAGAGGAGACCAGCGATTTTGGTTATCGTCTGTATTCCAATGATAATCTTGAGATGTTGCAGCAAATCTTGTTTTTCAGGGAACTCGACATGCCTTTAAAGGAAATTAAACATATCATAAGCAGTTCTTCGTTCGATAAACAAGAGGCGTTATTGCAGCATCAAAAAATGTTACTGGAGAAACGCAATCAACTTGATAAATTAATTAACACGGTCGATAAGTCGCTCAAGCATATGAAAGGGGAAATCCAAATGACGAATAAAGAAAAATTTGAAGGGTTTGACTTCAGTCAGAATCCATATGAACAAGAAGCTCGCAAGCTTTGGGGGGATAAAGCGGTTGATGAGTCGAATGCTAAAGTGGCGGGCATGTCCAAAGAGGCACAAAAAGCTGTATCGGAAATCTATACAAAACTTGCTTCAATCCGAAATTCCTCACCTGAATCGGAGGAAGCACAAGCAGCAATTAAAGAATGGTATGATTGTTTAAACCAAAACTTTGGCACATACTCACTAGATGCTTTCAAAGGGTTAGGCCAAATGTATGTTGATGATCAGCGGTTCACCAAAAATATCGACCAATATGGTGATGGATTAGCCAAATTCATGTGCGATGCCATGGGGCACTTTGCTGATGCTAACAAAAATTAATGTGAATGTTTTGGGGACCCTAAAAAGGCTATATCGGCACTATATTTGGAAGGTTGCTGCGGCAGCCTTTTTGTTGAACCTTAAGGTTATGTGAAAATTCCCATTAGTTTGTTGCGGAGTACATTTAAATGAAGAATAATGGTGTTAATGCGTTATCCGTATAAAAGGGAATCATGCATTTGTGGAGGGTAAAATGGAACTTTGGAAATTGAGTGAAAAGGTATCGAAGGTAAGCGATGTAATACCATACTATTTCTTATGTTTAGTCTCTTCTTGTCTATCGCTTTCAACGGTGATGGTTATTTTTATCGGTGATCCCTCCTGGGGTCTGCCTGGCATTATCATATTTTCTTTTTATTTGGTTATCCCTTATTTATTATTTGCCGTTCCGGTACAGGTCCACTTCAATAAGCATCCTAAAAAATTCAGTTTCATTTATTTTTGCCTTTATATTTTTTTCTCTTTGCTGGCTGTTTTCATTTTTAGTTGGGTGCTTAATTTTGATATCAGTATGGATGTATTAACTACAATGAATTACTATGTATTAGGCCTTTCTGCAGCTATTATTTTTTGGCTTTGGGACTCGGTATTTTTACAAAAATGAATAGCCATCTATAGCAAAAAAGGGACCAAAGAATAGGTCCCTTTCCATTGTTTGAAATTTAAGCGGAATGTCCTTATATCTTTAGCATGCTTACAATTTCTTTCGCTTTTTCCAATTGAACTCCTTCAATGAGACTGTTATTTCTTCGAACAGCCGTACCGAAATGATAGTAACCGGTATTTAGTTCAGAAGAGATTGAAAGGATATTATCCTTATTCAAGCCGCTTCCCACCAATAGTGATATGTCGCCGCAGACGTTTTTCATTTGCAAAATGGTTTTCATTCGGCTGGGAAAATCCCCATGGCCGCCGGAGGTCAAGATCGTTGTTATTTCCGGATACTTTGCTAGCATTTGAGCTGAACGGACTGGGTCGGGCGTATCATCGATGGCGCGGTGGAATGTAACGTCCAAACCTTCACATGCCTTTAATAGCACTTCGAGGTATGATCGATTGATTTCATTTTTTTCATTTAATGCACCCAATACGACACCGTTTGCTCCAAGGGTACTTATCATCTCGATATCATTTTTCATAATATCCAGATCACTCTGAGAGTAACAGAATGATTGGCTATGAGGCCTTACCATCACGTTGACGGGAATGTTGACTGAACGCACGATAGCTTCTATCAGGGCGTGACTGGGAGTTAATCCGCCCTCGGTTAAAGAACTGACGAGCTCGATTCGGTCTGCACCCGATTTTTCGATTAAAATGGCATCCTCTATGGTCGTGGCAATGAATTCAATGTACATGGGATTTTCCTTTCTTGGTTTACTAGTATGATAAATAGTATGTTCTTCATAGTTATTATAACCTGGACACATTTCAAATGCCTGTTCCGATCTTTGCTAGCTTTCCTCAACTGGCATTTCTTTATTTCTCATATTTTGAAACGAAATGAGCATTCAAACGTATAAAAAAAGAATATATTCAAGATGGTATTCTTGTAAGTGAATGTTTGGCGAGTAAGTAAAGCAATTTAATCATTATGGAGGTTATTTAATTGGATAAAGAAGGTAAGGAAGTAACGAAATCGAGGTTTTACAAAATAGGGATGGGTTTCTTGATCATTTCCCTCCTCACTTGGATCATTCCTGTAATAGCTCCCTTTACGCCTTTTTCGACTGCGGTGAAAGCTGGGGTCATAACAGGGGCGATCGTATTTGCAGAAGTCATGTTTTGGGTAGGTGCGCTATTGGTTGGGAAAGAAGTGGCTGCAAAATACAAAGGTTATTTAAACCCGAAAAATTGGAGAAAAGAAAAAGAATGAAGCAACGGAGCTACTGAATTTTCCGGGTCTAGGAAGGAAAGGAGGGACGAGCGATGGAAATTGAGATGTTGAAAGTATTCGATGATGAGCGCAATCAAATCGGCGTGGCTGCACGTGAAGAGGTACATAGACTGGGACATTGGCATGAGGTTTTTCATTGTTGGTTCGTTAGCAGGGAAGCGGGCGTGGAATATCTATATCTTCAACATCGCTGTGCAATGAAAAAAGATTATCCGAACCTATTGGATATTACGGCTGCCGGCCATTTGCTGGCTCATGAAACAGTATATGACGGAGTAAGGGAGATAAAAGAAGAAATAGGCATTGATGTTTCCTTTGACGAGTTGGTTCCATTGGGGATTATCGAATACCAACAAACAAAAGAGCATTTCATCGACAAAGAATTAGCAAACGTCTTTCTATATGTAAGTACTCATCACTTCGATAATTTCATCCTGCAACAAGAAGAGGTTTCCGGGTTGGTTAAAGTCGTATTGAATGATTTCGAAGAGCTTTGGACCGAAGCGAAGGAAAAAGTGAATATCCAGGGATTTGAAATAAATCAAGAAGACAAAAGAATGATGATCGATCGCTATGTAGGAAGAGATGAGTTTGTGCCGCATGATCGTTCCTATTATATAAGCATCATTAGATTGATCAGAGAAAACTTATCTAAGACGCCAAGTGCTAAGTGAACGTGAAGCCCCAACAAAACAATACGAGTTTTGTTGGGGCTTTTCTCTTTATAGGATACTCATCCATTTAAGTATATCGACCTGTGCTTATTCCAGCCAAAGGAGCCTATTGGCTCGTGTTGATTCCACGTGAGACGTAAATTCCCTTCATTTATCTCTTCCTTATACTGAATTTCTCATGGGGATAATGACTTTGTCCGTCTGTTGATTTTGATGGTAAAACGAGACATACCAGACTGTAAGAGTTGTAGAAGGATGAAAGTTAAAAGAGTTTCTGCCGATCTTCATGAATTGGGGAATTTATCACTTGTAAGAATATTACAAAATTGTAATATGAACAGTGTATAAATTTTTGTTAAGGGGATGAGTGAAACAATGAAAAAAATGGTTTTGTGCATTTCATTTTTTGTAGCTTTTTTAGTTCTATTTGGCTCCCTGGATTCTTTTGTCAGCAAAGCATCGGCAGAAACCCACACTTATGATGGAAAAAGTCCTTACTATAATAATTGTGCGAATAGTGCAGTGACGAAGAAGTCTGTGAAAATTAACGCCAACGGTGCTTCTGCCAACTTGGAGTTGAAATTCAGCACGACTTGCAAAACGGCTTGGGCAAAGATCACTTTAAGCAGGCCAGCTAAATCGGATGGGGAGGCAACGGCATTGGTTGTCCGCAATACTGATAATAAGCAATTCAGTTGTGCATCTCCTGGTGGAAATGGTGAAATAAATAAAGGACAAACAACATGCTATACACCTATGGTATATGATTTAGATCCGCGAAAAGCACAAGCAGTAGGATATTGGCCTTATACAGCAGGTGAAACAGGCTGGTATTAATGATAAAGGTTCTCTATGTTATTCGAAGAAAGGATGAATGACTTGAATAATAAGCTTAAAATGATAGGTTTATCCATACTGATGACTATGTCGATATTCATTCTCGATTTTTTCGTATTCGGAAATGATCAAGCATTGGCAGAAACTCATACTTATGATGGAAAAAGCCCTAACTATAATAGTTGTGCAAGCTCGGCTGTAACGAAGGATAAAAAATGGATCGATTCCGTTTCGTACGTAGAATTGAAATTCAGCACGACCTGTAAAACAGCCTGGGCGAAAGTCACCGTTACCCGTCCGGCCGTATATAATCATGATGCGGATGCGAGAATCATCCGCAGTACTGATGGTAAGGCTTATACGTGCGCAAGTTCCGGGGGAAATGGTGTGGTGAATAAGGGGCAGACCTCGTGTTATACACCAATGGTATATGACTTGGATCCTCGTAAAGCACAGGCTCAAGGGATACATGCGATCCCTAATAGTGATGCATATAAAAAAGCGGTGACCATTTGGTTCTAGAAGTAGTGATTTTTTGCAAGCATCCGAATAATCGGATGCTTTTTTTAGTAATGAAGTAATGTAAAATTGTTTTGGTCTGATAGTAAATGCATCGTATTCATTTATCCCTTCCATTTTGTGCTTCCAATTGAAGGAGATATTGCTTCATCTCCGTTCCTCCGCGGTAACCGGTTATAGATCCATTCTTTCCGATTACCCGATGGCATGGAACCGTGATCAGAACAGGATTGGCACCAATGGCCGTTCCGACAGCCCGAACAGCTGTAGACCTTTGGATGATTCTTGCAATATCGGAATATGAACAGGTTTCCCCATAGGGTATTTGATTCAATGCGTCCCAAATTTCTAGTTGAAAGGGAGTTCCATTTACATCATTGGCAAAAGAGAAAGTTTGCCGAGTTCCTTCAAAATACTCTTGCACTTCCTTTAGATACGGTTTTAATGCCTCTTCATTTTCAACAAGTCTCGCCATAGGGAAGCGTTTTTGTATCCAAGCTTTCAGTTCCTCATACGATTGATCCGGTGAACCTACGTAACAAAGTCCCTTATCTGTCTTGGCCATATATAATTGCCAATTCTCATAATGTAAAATGGACCAGTCAATGGTTTGTTCTTTAACACTCATCTTGTTCGCTCTCCTTCCTTACGTTCTGAATATAATCTTTCCGGTATCCCATTGGTGTCTCGCCCATTTTCTTTTTGAATAACGTTATGAAATAGGGTGTGCTTGAGAAACCTACAGCCAATCCTATTTCTGCTACAGGCTGTTCGGAGCTTTCAAGAAGTCTCGTTGCTTTTTCAAGACGAAGGCGTTGAATGTATTCAGTGGGCGATATCCCCTTCACACGCTTAAATAATCTTTGTAAATGATAGGGGCTGCCGTGTGAAATATCCGCCAATTTGTTCAATGTGAGGGGCTCGCTGAAATGTTTGTCAATCCATTCTGTTATTTGTTCAATCCAGTCCTCTGTCGGCAGGATCAATCCTTCGGGTTTACACCGTTTACACGGCCGGAAATCCTCTTCCAAAGCCATCATGGCATTTTTGAAAATCTTCACATTTTCCTTTTTCGGCACCCTTGATTTACAGGAAGGCCTGCAAAAGATGCCTGTTGTTTTCACTCCATATAAAAAATGATCATCATACGCTGTATCACAATCTATAATCGCCTTCCAATAATCATTCGGAATGTCTGACTTTTTCGAAATCATCACATTCACCTCTCCTTTTAGTATACAAGAAAGTGTTGATATGCAACCGTTTCAATAATATAAAAGCAAGATAACGTAATTATTTTGCATATGGAAGGCATGAAGTATCTGTTAAAATTAGGGAGTTAATTGAAATACGCGGGATGAAGCGATAATCTCTTTATTTTTGATATCCAGTGGAGATGAGTAAAAGAGCAAGATAACGTAATTATTCCTTGATTAGAATAAAAGAGCAAGACAAAGGAGGCGCAAGATGAAAGAGATATTATCAATAGAAGAAAGCAATGATTGGAGAATTCATACACCCAAAGAGTTTAGTTTTTCGGAAAACCTTAAATACTTGGCCCGATCCTCCAACGAATGTCTGTTCGAAATTGTTGATCAAAAGATATATCGCGCCTTGGCTGTAGAAAATGAGACACTTATAGTGGAAATCAGTGCTGAGAACGAAACGGAGCTGTCCGTTCGACTTCCTGGCCGGAATGAAGCATTGGAAAAATATAGTAAAGGCGCTGTTTCCCAATACATTCGTCACTGGTTCGATCTTGACACAAATCTGCTGCCTTTTTATGAGCTAGCCGAAAATGACCCTATACTGAAAATGCCAGTAAACCAATTCTTCGGTCTAAGAAACATGGGCATTCCAGATCTATTCGAAGCTATTGCCTGGGGAATTCTTGGACAGCAGATTAACTTGACTTACGCCTATACCTTGAAACGGAGGCTTGTTGAGGGATTTGGTGAATTTGTAGAATGTGAAGGAAAGCATTATTGGCTGTTTCCAAAACCTGAGGTGATAGCGGAATTAACTGTAGAAGATTTTACCGAGATGAGAATGACCGTAAAGAAGTGCGAATATTTAATAGGAGTGGCTCAACTGATCGTGCAAGGAGAACTTACGAAAGAAAAGCTGTTGAATGCAAAGGATGTAAAAGCGGCTGAAAAAATGCTGACCAAAGTACGTGGAATTGGTCCGTGGACAGCGAATTATGTACTGATGAGGTGTTTACGTTATCCAGCAGCTTTTCCAATCGATGACGTTGGGCTGCATAATTCAATGAAGCTGGTCATGGAGACGGAAGTGAAACCTACAAAAGCGGAAATTCTGAAGCAATCGAAAGCGTGGGCAGGTTGGGAGTCATACGCAACATTCTATTTATGGAGATTGCTATACTGAAGTGCTTCTTCGATATAACTGTGGATTTCGTCGATATATTTCATTTTTCGGAGATATATTGCCATTCTTCATTATTCCTGGCAGCCCAAACAACTTAGGTCCATATATCATACCTTATATCATTCAATCATATAGGGGTGAATGACCATGTATATGTACCCAACGTATCATTATGAGGATCAAGCTTATCTTGAACGACAGTTTCCTGGCATACCTGGATTTCCAGGCATACCAGGCGTACCTGGATTTCCTGGCCAACCGGGACAACCGAATTATTCGCAAGCACCAACAGCTCCCCCGCCAGCGTTTATCCCTCAACAACAGGCTTCAACATTTGCTGTAGATCCAGGGGCGATTTCGTTTTGTTTATTCAGGAATACGTTCATCTGGCTGAATAATGGGGCGAGTTTTTGGTATTACCCGATTTTTGTCGGCCCGCGGTCCGTTGCAGGTTTTAGATGGAATGGCAGGTTCTGGACGATTTTTGGAATCGATACAAGACAAATCAGATCTTTTAGCTGTTTTTGAAAAAATGCTCAAAACAAATTTACCGAATTAATACAAGAAACTTTAATAAATGAACGAATATATAGGGCATGTTCAAACATGCCCTTATACTGTGTAATTGGATAATTCTTTAAAAACAAGAATGATCTTTTGTATTCATTTGAACGCTATAATTTATTAAGTGAAACGCATGGGATTGCCGACTAGTAGAATAGAGAATGAGTTGTAATGGACTAACTTCCCGATTGCTTTGATAAAACAACTATCTTTTGAAATTATCTTTCATAGTTTTTACAATGGCTAAAAAAACAATTATGACAAAAATACCTATTAAACCTAATATAGTAATTATAGTGGACAATTGGTTTAAATCCTTTCTGTTATTCATTATTTTGAATGACGACTCTGAAAGAACCAAATGATTGTTGACTCTCATAATTAATAGGGCTTACTTCATAAGGAAATGGGAGGGCAATGAATTGGAAGTTACTTTCATGTTTAACTTTGGGTAGTTTAAAATGAAAAAGGTGTCTCGTTTCTGGAGGTACAGTTGTATATAATACTTCTTTGTTATCTATAACAGTAACTTGTTCCCAATCCTTGAAAGCTATAATGGCATATCTGATTTCAGTATTTGAATCATTTCCAGCGGAGAGTAAAAGTTTCTTGCCTTCTTTTTCAGTAATAATAAATTGTAGCTTTTTTTGACTATTTGTGACAAATAAATTTTCATTTAAACCATCTCTTATAATAGCATCGGGTCTTACTTCACTAATTTCCTCCATAATATCAGATTTGTTGATTGAATACCGCATACTTAAAACCGGTACGAGGAGAGCGGCGACCCGGCCGAACTGGTCCGCGCCGCAGCCCGGTTCGAGCAGGCCGCCCCCGGCATCC
>NZ_JBHXAS010000076.1:0-24415 GCF_042727425.1 Peribacillus sp. NPDC060253 | reverse complement strand
GAGTTTTTGACGAATTCAATAAGATTCTTTTAAAAATTGCTTTATACCCTAATTCTATAGCCTTGGTGGATTTCTAACTTTTTAGAAATCACTTTAAATATGAATGCGGTCTTTTTAAAAAGATTACGATCATCGCCATTATCAATCCAGCAAGTGTGAAGCGTAATGCGGCTAATAATAATGGGGATGAATAAGATAGACCAATTTTAACTACTGCAAAAGAAGAACCCATTAAAAATGTCGTTAAAAGTATCAACAGTGTAAATTTGTACACATTCATTTTTTACCTCCTGACATATTTAAATAACCGATCTACCGATATTATAGCTGGCGATTATTTCAGCTTTAATCGAAATATGGAATACAAGTGGAGATAAATTTAATAGTATCGACATATCATAGGGAATCTTCATAGTTTAATTGGCATAATTAACCTCTTTAAATCATCGTATTCATTTATGTAATCAACTTCAATTCTTGAAGTTTTACCTCTCCTAACAAGCTTATGCCTTAAAGCTCTCTCATCAACCTAGCTAAGCTTGTAATTCCTACCTTTCATATATTTCAAGAGGTAAATCATCCGGATCGCAAAAAAATGCAAACCTTTTTCCTGTTATATCATCAACACGGATAGGTTCGACTAGAATATTTTCTCTTTCTAACTCTTCAATAGCTTGATGAATATCATCCACTTCAAAAGCAAGATGTCTAAGCCCTCTTGCTTCTGGATAACTTTTTCTAAAGGGACTATCCGGAAATGAAAACAATTCCAGCTGATATACCCCTCCCACCATTAAATCTAATTTATAGGACTTCCTTTCTGCCCGATATGTTTCCTGCTTAATATCACATCCTAAAATGTTTACATAGAAGTTTTTTGATTTTTCATAATCGGAACAAATTATAGCTACATGATGTATTTTTTTTACCTTCATTTGCTTCCTCCTCTGGACAGGTTAGTTTTAAATACAATTCTACCAAAGTCATATATTATATTATAGATTTAAAGTTCGAACTATCACCAATTAGGTCGAATAATTCGCCGGATTGCCAAAAGAATAGGCAACCATCAAATTCGATATTCAATCGGAACTCAATGATTGCCTATATCTAAGAAAATAACGTACCCCTAATCATATAAGTTCTAGGTTTTCCAAGGTATTCATTCTCTTAATGGGCATCTTTGTCAACCATGAATATGGAGACCCTATCCCTCTTTAAATGAATTAGTCGTCTAGCTAAAATAATGCTTTCATAGTTGCATCGCCATTTCCTACTACATAGTCATGTCAGATAGTTGATAGGTGTTGTCTATATGCGGCGATTTTCTTATCTAGCATTTCTTCGGTGTATTTAAGTGTTTCAATTTGAATTTGAATCGAACGGTGGTGGTTCTCTAATAGGTTCAAGCGTTCTTTCGAAGTTTGGTCCCCTTCTTTGAAAAGCTGAGCATATTTTTTAATTTGCTCTATGGGCATTTGAGTTTCTCTCAGTCTTTTTACGAATTCCAACCATTTAACATGTGAATCATTATAAAGCCTAACTCCGTGTGAATTACGTTCTGGCATTATGATTTCTTCCTTTTCATAATAACGTAAGGCATGTGCACTTATCCCAAGTTTCTGTCCTACTTCACTAATCGTGTATATAAAAAACACCCCCTAAAATTCTAGTTGACTTAGAGTGAACTCTAACCTTTATAATAACATCCTAACACAAATCATTGGAGGTATTTACATGAAATATACAGTTATCACTGGAGCAAGTTCCGGAATAGGGTATGAAACGGCTTTAGCATTTGCATCACTCGGAAAAAATTTAATTCTCGTTGCCAGGAGAGAACAACATTTAAACGAATTAAAAACAATAATAGAAAAAATGAACCAAGAACTTGATATAATCGTTCATGCTACCGATTTATCGGTTACCGAGAATGTTTACGGACTATATGAAAACCTTAAAGGCTTCCAGATTGAAACGTGGATCAACAATGCAGGCTTTGGTAATTTCGATAAAGTAGGGGAGCAAAGTTTGCCGAAAATCGAGAAAATGCTCCGCTTGAACACTGAGGCGTTAACATTATTGTCTTCTCTATATGTTCGGGACTATTCAAATGTAGTTGGCACACAACTGATCAATATCTCGTCTGGCGGAGGGTATACACTTGTTGCAGATGCCATAACTTATTGTGCGACTAAATTTTATGTCAGCGCCTTTACAGAAGGTCTTGCTCATGAGCTAAAAAGCCAAGGTGCTAAAATGCAAGCAAAGGTCTTGGCTCCAGCTGCAACTGAAACAGAATTTGCCAAACGTTCCTTTGATGTTGAAGAATTTCATTATGATGCCACTTTGCCGAAATACCATACGGCAAAGGAAATGGCAGATTTTTTAATTAAACTATATGAAAGTGAAAAAGTTGTTGGAATTGTAAATGGCATAACCTATGAATTTGAACTTAAAGATCCTATTTTTCAATATGCTACCAGAACAACGAATACTAATTCATAAAACATGAAAATGCGGATTTCCATCCCCCTAATCGACTCTTTACGTCTGATTAGGGGGATATTCTTTTTATGCGGTTAAGTGTACCCGGGCTTATTCAGAAAATCCATTCTCCTTATTCGCTTGAGGGCCCATGTTCTTTTTCAACTTAAACATGATGATTCCCGCTATCATTATTCCGATCCCGATCAATTTATTTAGCGTAAAAGGAGCCCTCTCAAATCCGAACCAACCAAAAGTGTCGATTAGAACAGCCATAGTAAGTTGCGCAACTAATACGATCGAGATGGCATATGCCGGTCCTAAGAGCCGGATTGCCTGCATAATGCAATAAACGAGCATGACTCCCAGAACTCCGCTTAATAGATACAGCTTGTTTATGCTCCCAATCGCTAACAAGTTCGTATCTTCCATGATCATAAAAATGGAGAGCGACGAGATGAATCCAAGCCCAAGAACAATTGTCGTTGTAGCTAAAGATCCTACCTTCTCACTTACTCTAGTGTTAAAGACCGTTTGCAGGCTGATGAAGACACCAGCCATCACGCCAAACAGAATTCCCTGCATACATGTAACCTCCTAGCTCATTCATATATGTTACCTTCTGCCCGTTCCCGCAACCGAGATAAATCTTTAATATAAAGAGAGCCTTTTTTTCGTTGTATGATGCCTTCTTCACATAATTTATGGATGACACGATTTAAGTGCCGATAACTTGTTCCTATGAGATCTGCTATTTCAGTCAGATTCGATGTGCTCATTTCTTCATGAAAGATAGAGCCACATTTTTCTGATGAAAGTGACAACAGATAGCTTGCAAGACGTATCTCGACAGGGTAGAGCCTGTTCAAGCTTGTGGCATGGGATTCCGTGTAAAACTTTTGTGTAACAACCTGTAACAAAAAATGCAGAAACTCAACTCGGTTATTTTCAATCGATCTTACGTCATCATAATGAACGCTGATTACATAACCTTCACTGACTGCCTGAACTGAATGAAGCACGTGCATTCCCTTAATATATTCCACATCTCCAATAAGGGCCAAGGGCGTTTTAAACCGAACAATTAACGCCTTTCCTTCGGGTGAAGTTGTATAAATCTTCACCTTTCCTTTTACAAGAAAATACATTTTATGAATCTCATCACCCTTGGAACATAATATTTCTCCATTTTGGAATTGATAAAGAGATAATTTCTCCTTTAATCCCTCTGAAAAAATCTTATTCAGCTTAAATTGATCTAGATATTCGAATAGACTGGGACTATTATTCACTTTTTTCAAAATCCATCACCTTCTTACGATTTAAATAGGACTACTCCCGTTAACATCATAGCCATTCCGATTACCTCTTGGATCGTGACCTTTCGCTTAATCATATCGAAAAGACCCTTTGCATCTATAATGAAGGCACATAGAAGCTGAGCAATTAAAATCGTTGCAATTGCTAACGACATGCCTAACAAATTTATCGCTATCATTTCTCCAAACACAATCACGACGCCGAGCATTCCTCCAAGCAAATATAGAACCGGAACCTCGCGAAAACCTTCGGCCCTTCCATCCCTGACAAATGCATAAAGTATGATGGAAAATATAAAGCCGACTAGATGTACAATCGCGGTAGTGTGCCAGGCACTAAGCTCCTCACTCATTCTTGAATTAAACACTCCTTGCAACGAAATAAACATACCTGCAATTATGGAATATATGATACCTTTCATCCTTACCCCTTCTCTCTCCGATTTCTTATACTAATTAAAGTATAGAAGTCGAGTTAGAGAAAGGACATATGTCCCTTATGGTCATTTTATCTTTATTTATGGAAAATATTTTATACCATTATTTGTATACAATATCCAAATGACCCCCTCTTGAATACATGATTTGTTACATCTGATAAATTTACTGCTAATCCATCATATTTCAAACAAGTTCTCGAAACGATTCCTGACTTAATTAACAAGACACAAATGGCTCTTATCGTTTCATCTTATTCGTGGGAAATCCGTTAGCATTCCTGGAGATTTTTTCTCATAAAAAAAGCTCTTCCGTTAGAGGAGTGGCGTAACACCACTCTTCCACAAAAGAACTCAAATATTAGTATATCCAACGAGGTTGTTGTGATCGAAAAAGCGAGCGATTCATTCATGGCATGGAATCTAAACGCTTTATACTGCCGTATAACCGCCGTCTACAATAAGGCTTGTACCAGTAACAAATGAAGCATCATCACTTGCAAGGAAGAGAACAGCTTTAGCCACTTCTTCCGCTCTGCCCAAACGGCCGATTGGATGTAAATCGATCAAACCTTGTCTGATCTCACCTTGTGCTTCCGCAATAAGTGGTGTATCAATATATCCAGGGCAAACGGCATTGACACGAATGCCATCTTTCGCATAAGTCGAACCTAATGTTTGTGTTAATAGTTTGACCCCGCCTTTCGCAGCAGAATAGGCTGTTACCCCCGGTTTCCCTGCATGGCTATGGATGGAGCCTGTATTGACAATGGCGCCGCCTGTGGCTTGTTTTTGCATTTGCTCTATCGCATATTTATCGGAAAGGAAGACACCGGATAAATTAATATCGATTGTTTTTTGCCATTGTTCATAGCTTAACTCATGGATGTTTCCGTCCCTGGCAATCCCTGCGTTTGCGAACATGATATCCAGTTTTCCATATTTGTTAACGGTTTCTTCGATCATATTCTTTACGTCATTTTCATTTGTCACGTCAGTTTTAACAAAAAGAGTATCATATCCTTTTCCATTTAACTCTTCTGATACCGCTTGTCCATGATCGGCATAATCCGCAATGACGACCTTAGCTCCTTCTTCTGCAAATAATTGAGCCGTACTGGCTCCAATCCCACTTGCTCCCCCTGTTACGATCGCCACTTTATTTTCTAATCTCATATATAAACACTCCTTAGTTTAGTTTCTTATATCCACTGGAATGGTAGGCATTTTAGCGAGCAGTTGCTCCGCCATCTATCACAAATTCGGCACCCGTCGTATAGGAAGATTCGTCCGAGGCGATGAAAAGTACCGTATTCGCTACATTTTTGACGCTGCCCAGATGTCCCAACGGGAATTCTTTACCCAATTCATCTTTTGTACTACCCGTTTGTTCGGATGCATAGTCTGCCATTCCAGTATCGATGTATCCTGGATGAATCGAGTTTACACGTACTCCTTTTGGAGCATACTCGATGGCAGCATCTTTTGTCATAACCCTGACCGCTCCCTTGCTTGCACCGTATAGAACATGGCCTGGAGCGCCAATCAAGCCTGCAATGGATGATGCGTTAATGACTGAACCTTTATTTTGTTCCGCCATCAGTGGCATGATATGTTTCATTCCCAGGAATACGCCTGTCACATTAATCGACATGAGACGATTCCATTCCTCCAGTTCAATCTCTGCAACTGGTTTAATGATATATATACCCGCATTGTTGAATAAAACATCCACTTTCTTGAAAGTACCGATGGTTTCCTTCGCAACCTTTTTCCAATCTTCTTCTTTGCTGACATCATGACGGATGTATAAGGCCTCTCCTCCCATTGCCTGAATGTCTTTCACAGCTTGATCACCGGATTCTTGGTTTATGTCAGTAATGACGATCTTTGCTCCTTCTTTCGCAAAAAGTAAAGCTGTTTCTTTTCCAATCCCTGTACCCCCGCCAGTAATGATTGCCACTTTGTTTTCAAGTCTCATGATTTCACCAGATCCCCTTTACTTATTTTCTGATACTGAAATCCTCAACCTTAGAGGTTGTCACTAGACAAGTATTCCTATACAAGCAAATAAAGCTGACTTTAACAATTGTCCATCCCTTTAAATGGAATGCCGCTAAAAAAGCTTCATTGTCTGTCTATGCCTTTATTTTACTCCTCGCAATTTGAAATACTATCCTATATTATGCTGTATAATAATAGGGTAAGTATCCCCCTTATATAGGGGTATTTTGTTTAAGGAGAAGAGACTCTTATGACCCAGCCCTCTCATGCTTATGAAGAGCTATCGTTTCAGCAATTCATCTTATTCATAAAAAGTCATAACAAACAGATTGAAGAAAATATCAATATTTATTTGAATCTAGAGCCCCTTATATTAGAAAAGGAACGTAAGTTGATACAAACATTGCTGGAATCATTTCTACTATTTTTATCCGCTCCAAACATCGAAGACATAAATGAAACATACGATAAGTATCTGGAAACTTGGCTTCAATCACAGTTGCCCATTTTAGATGAGAACCATTTTAGCATGTTCCGATTAATCTTTGAAAAGTCCATTGTTACCTTAATGGCCCACCTGAAACATGCACATACCATTTCCATTCTCATGTTCTTATTATCCATTTTCTCTCATCTCATCCATAGCTATAACAAATGGATGGATGTCGAACCAATGCAACTTTCAAAAACCCACGAAGAAAATGCTGAACTTAAAAGACTGCAACTATTAGACCAATTAGATGAGCTTCTAATTAACTCATCAGGTATTAAGGATTTTGCTCATATCCTAAAAAAATGTGAAGAGTTCTTTCACTATAAAAGATGTGTTTTCTATGCTTATATTCCTTGGTCCTATCAATTTTACGGCACCATTGGATTGGAGCTGCCTAAGGTTCAAAGCATGAGGGGACAACTCAGCTTGAAGCAATCCTTTGTTTTCAATTCAAAAAAGCCTGTATTTTTAAAGAATCCCAATCATTATATTAAAAAGGAACATATAACATTGTTTAATCTTTCATCTGTCATATTTGTGCCGATTGTTCATGACCAGCAAGTTTTCGGCTGGCTGACCTTTGATCAATTAGGAGAGGAATTCGATTATTCAAAAGATGAACTGACTCTACTTGAACAGGTCGGAAAACGGTTAGGTTTATATTTATCAAGAAAGGATGATAAGGTTTCCATAGATACCGATCTACAATTGACGGAACGGGAATCCATGATTTTAAATTTGCTGGCGGAGGGGTATAACAATAAAAAGATGGCCGAATTATTGCAATTAAGCGAGCATACTATAAGGGATTATGTAAGCAGTTTAATGACAAAGTTTAAAGCCAAGAACCGTACACAAGTCGTAGTCTATGGATTTCGCCTAGGTCTATTAAAGTAAAATCGAGATTCCTTTAATCGTTATGTAAGTCAAAATAAATCCTTACATAGTTAGTTGTTGAATATATCATTTACAGTAGCTGCCATATCATAATCATTGGAAACGGCTTTGAAGAAAGATTCTGTCATGGCAGCCTACGATCCACTTCTGAAGGTATCAATTCATGTACTCATATTTATAATCTCCTGTTTTTTTGATAGTAACATCCACCTGAATATTACGAATGGATTCTTCATTTAGGCTAAAATCCTCTTTAGAAACTTCTTTCCATTTTTTCAAATCCTTCCTGTAGATCACTCCTTCTAAATTATAGATGTCTATATTTTTTTCAAGAGCATATTTGTAAGTATCCCTAATTTCTTTCTCTAATGCCCTCTGTATTTTTTCTTTAAGGTGGGGTAAGGAGATGTTTTCTTCCATATCCATTACGGCACCTTCTACTTCAATTGACATATCGAATTCGACATTATTATTTACATAGATTGGCTTTATATTGAATTTTGGCCTCATTAGAGATATTTGAACATTTTTGTTTTTATTGATTTTTATTCCAATTGGGGACCTTACCGTTGATTTTGTTAACCATCTCATCCCCCCGAGATGTTTATTTGCTACCTCCCCCTTTAGTTGATTGTTTTTAATAAAATAGGCCCCTGATAGTTTTACGGTGTTCTGTGTTTTTTCTTTTGCTTTCCACACCTCATTTTTCAACGAAACCTTCGGTAGTTTTATTGTCATTCCTGTTTCATAATTTTGCGTATAAAATCTTTGGATCCGGATGGGTTCGACAAAGGATCTTAATTTATAAATATCATCCGGATTGAAAATGCTTGTTTGCACTGAAGAGCCGAATAAACTATTGACAAAGAGGATCTTTTCTAAGGAATCATCGGTTCCATATAACCAAGTTGTTTCCCTAATTTGCTGAAATCTTAAAATGGGATCGTTTACGTTGACTAATCCCTGTTTTAGTAAGCTTTCAGAGAAAATGATCAATTTAACATGAGCCCAATAAATATACTGGTTTGACCTTTTATAAATGTCATTCATGGCCTCATTCATTGTTTTCCCTTGCCCTTTGGCGACCCAAACAGGAGTTGGTTTTGGTTCCAAGCCTTCTTGTTTAGCCACACCTGCAAAAGACGTCACCTGCACATAAATGACATACTGCCCATTTTGATAATCTATTCCCATTGCACTTATATATTGAATATCTTGAATATCCTTAGCATCCCAGCAGCCACTTAAAAGAGCAAGGCTCATTACGAATAGTATAAATCTAAGGATCATTTTCATTAGCGATTTCCTTTTGTTCTGTCCTTAGTTTTCAGCATTTCGGCTCGTTTCTTTCTAAAGAGATATGGCTTCACAAAGACACCGCCCCCTAGAAGATCTTTCAAGGATAGTGGTGATATAGGCGCTAAGTAGGGTAAACCATAAATCTGCAGCCTTGATAAATAAAGGACAATAGAGAAAACACCGAGAAAGAATCCGAATAAACCTAAAACAGAAGAGAGAAATAATACAAAAAACCTGGCCATGCTTACAATTCCACCTAAAGATTGATTGATTAATGTATAGGTGGCTACCGCAGTGGTACCTGCCACCACCAACATCGTCGGGGATGTAATCCCTCCTCTAATTGCCGCATCCCCTATAATTAAGCCACCCACAACGGCCAGTGATTGACCGATTGCTTTGGGGAGTGTAATCCCTGCCTCTCGAAACAACTCAAATAAACCCAAAATCAAGAAGGCCTCTTGTTGAGGTGATATAGGCAACCCAAATCTAGATACGGTTATCGTCGCCAAAAATGGGAAGGGGAGCTGATCTAATTGAAATGATATTAGTGCTATATAAAAACCTGGTAGAAATATTGATATCACTAGTCCGATAATGCGAAAGAAATATTCGAAATTTGTATAGTAAGATGGAGTATGACGATCTTCCGCGGCTTTTAACAATAATGTAATATTACCTGGTCCAATTAAGGCAGTTGGTGACCCATCCACTAAAATGGCAAAGCGCCCATTATTTAAACTGGCTACAGCATAATCCGGCCTTCCCGTGTAATCAAAAAACGGGATCAGGTTGAACTTACTGCCTGATAAAAATTCTTCAAGTTCAGTGGTTCCCAACAAGACATCTGTGTTTATTGAAGTGATTTTCCTCTTTACCTTTTCAATGGTTTCTGGATTAACAACATCCTTCACATATAATAAATTGATTTTTGTCTTGCTTCTTTTCCCAATGGTAAATGCTTGATTTTCGAGTGATGCGGTTTTATATCTTTTTCTGATCAACCCTAAATTAACAGAGATATCTTCAATAAATCCATCACGTGGACCTCGGATGGAAATTTCACTACTTGTTTCTTCGGGACTTCGATTTGGGATGCTTGGTAGGGAAAACATAAATAATAATTCCAATTCTTCAAATAGCATCAGGACCATCCCGGAAAATACGTTTTCCTCCACATCTTCTTTTTTAGTGGAGGAAGGGAAAACCCTGCTGACTTTAAATTCGTCTTGAGGATCCTCTATAACCTCTTCTTCCTTCAGTTTAGAATGTATGAATACATTACCTTCAAGCCGTGCTACTGATTCCCACAATTTTTTGACATCGACCAACACCTCTGAATAGATCAAAGTACAAATAAGGGGCGGATCTGATTTCCCTTCAGATGTAATGGTATGCTTTTTGAATTTTACATCCGAGCTCATTCCGAATAATTCATTGAAATACTCCGTTTTTAGTTGGATCTCCGAAGAACTCCCCTTATTTGCCTTGTTCAATAGAGGCTCCATTCTTTTTCACCCTTTCTTTCAAAAAAATGACTATGTTAATAAAAAAGGTTATGACCAAAATGCTAATCACACTCAATTTAAAATAATATCGTTCTGTAAAATCCCTGTATACTGGCATGTCGATTGGTATACAAAGCGCAATGATTAAGGAGACTGATATAGCAAGCAATACAATATTTTTTATTTTTTTTGATTTAATTTGAAACAGTTCCCCGATTAGGAATATCGATAACGATACACGGATAAATGCACCTGAAAGCCATTGGTATATTGATAAAAAATCCAGGCGGTTCAAATACTTACCCATGGTAAGTAACCGCCATTGAGCGTATGCAGGATTGCTGATTTTAGCAGCCTGTACCGGACCAAACTCTGTAATGGAGCCTATTATGGGTCCCATACTGATAAACAAAAGAAATAAACCTAAAAAAAGTAAACTCCTGAACTTTATTTCTGTCTTTACAAACTGTTGAATCAAAACGAGAAAAAATATTTCTGTAAAACCTCCACCTAGTATCACGACCCCATCCCAAACAGGTGTAATCCCATTTTCAAAAATAGGGAAAAGCATGGAGTAATCCTTAAACTGTGTATTTGCCGTCATTATCATTAATCCAAGTGCCACAACAAGGGGCAAAACCAATCCCCCGGCAATGGCTATTGTTTTGATTCCAGCCTCGGCAGCAATAAAACATAGGATGATGAAAGGTATAAATAATATATATTCTGGCGTTTGAATCATATAAGTACTGTTTACCCAGGAAAATGTGCTAAATAAAGTGACATACAAGTTTAATAAAATATATAAGAAAAGAAGGATTTTTATGGACCAGGCGGCGAGCGGGTGACTGTGAGTATGTAGCCAGCCAATGATATGCTGTTGCTTTGTTTTATGTATGATCCAATAAACCATGGGAAGCCATAATAGAAAAAGCATCCCGGTGACTAAAGTACTGATCCATGAATCTCTTCCAGATGCACCAAGCAGTGAAGGCAAAACGATAACATGGTTCATCAGTCCAATAGATAGAATCAGCACCACTGTTGCTTGAAAAGTAGATATACTTTTTATCATGTGACACATCCCCTCTCTTTTAATATGAGGAGGCATTTTTGTTTTTATTCATACAGTACATCATTTCTTTAATGGACAGATAGGTAATTGAACACCCTTCCTGTCTATAAGCTCCGCTGAATCAACCGCCATTTATTATCGGCTTTACGATGAATAATGGGCTCCTTTAAATCTGCAAACGCCAAACAGGCACCAGCATTAGCTGGTGCCTGTTTCTTTTTATCCTTTAAAGCATCCGCACCTTCCCTATATCCTCCCAGTTTGAATAATACATCAAGATGTTAGTTTTGTAGGTTCTTCATTGATCGTTTTTTCTATGCTACTGCTTTCTGCCTGATCCTCTTTTATCCATTTAATGAGCGATATCGATGCCATCGCCATTATTAAGATGAGTGGAACGGAGGTAATGACTACTACTGATTGAAGAGCATGTAGTCCTCCACCGAACATCATTGAAAACGCTACAAGCTCTATAACCAAAGCCCAAAATATTTTGTGCCATCCAGCTGGCTCTTGATCTAATGACAACTTTTTTGATGGTGCTCTTGCTAATGTGAATGATGAAGAGTCCAGTGTAGCAGAAAGAAAAATAAGAGTGATAATGATAATGGCAAACAAGGCAATACTGCCTCCGGGAAGGCCCTGGTAAATGGCAGCAATGGCTGCTTCTCCACCTTTCTTCTCTAAAATGTCAATGACAGGAACAAGTTTATTAAGTTCAAAGTAAAGACCAGTATTACCCATTATAGAAAACGCCGCCCAACACCCTACTGTTCCACCAATACATTCAGCAAAAATGACTTGTCTTATCGTTCTTCCTTTCGAGATTTTCGCTACAAATATGCCCATATAAGGAGCACAAGCAAACCACCAAGCCCAGTAGAATATTGTCCAAGCTTCCGGAAAGCCAGAATTGGCAACAGAGTCGGTGTAGAAACTCATACGAAAGAAATTCTGTAACAATATCCCAACGCTATCCGTAAATCTGGATATTATAAACAAAGTTGGACCAGCTAAAAGAACGAATGCAGAAAGTGCTAGAAAAAGGTACGTATTGATGTTAGCTAATCTTTTCAGACCTTTTTTCAGACCAAAATACGTGCTAACACAGAAGATTAATGTCAAGACCACAATAAGCGTCATATCTAACATAAAGCTTCGTGGTATATTAAATAATTCAGAAATACCTTCAGAAATCATCGGAAGTCCCAAGCCTAGAGCAGCCCCTATTCCTCCAACTAGACCAACCATGAAAAAAACGTCAATCGCTTTTCCTAGCCAGCTATTTGCTCCCTTTTTAAGAACACCTTCACACGCTGAACTCAATTTTACACTCGGATTTTTCCTCACATATAAGTTATAGGCAATTGGCAAAGCAGGTAAGCAATATAGTACCCATGCGCTAAAGCCCCAATGAAATAATCCATAGGTAGACGCCCAATCTGCCGCCCCAGTTTTTGGTTCAGCCCCAAAAGGAGGAGCTGTGTAATAATACGCCCATTCAATCGCGCTCCAGTATGTGATACTTGCACCAATTCCGGCCGTAAATAACATAGCTAACCAGCTAAATGTTGAAAATTCCGGCTTGGTATCAGACGCACCAAATTTTATCTTTCCATATTTACTAAATGCCAGCCAAATCAAGAAAACTAAAGCCGCTACCACAGCCCATAAATATAATGAACTCAAGCTCTCGGCAATTAAATGATGAATATCTCCGAGGATGGCAGTCCCTTGTTTAGGATTTAATAGTACAGGAATTGACAAAGCAGCAAGAATAGCTAGAGCCGGCCAAAAGATTGCTTTATCAACATTTGATTGTTTCATAAAATAAGAACCCCTCTTTCATTGCTTTTTGATAGTATGAAAACTACACTTTCAGCTCTAGCTTTTATATCATTCACCTAACAAATGACCAACACATATAAAGCGCTTTCATTTTTATCCAAATATAGGTCTTTTATCGATTACAGACTAGCTTTGCATCGACTTTGTGACTAATTGATGAAAATGTTTCAAACCGTGCTCGGTCGGAGAATATACTCCTCTTCCACAAGCCCTAGAATGTAATCCACTTTGTAATAACTCAACTAGTTCGAAGTCTTCTTCTCGCACCTCATCTACAAATTTAATTAAATCTTCCTCTTCTACAGTTAAGTTTTCATCAGCAAAATAATAACGATAAATTGCCAATGAACTTTTTTCATCAACCGGGATAATATGGCTCGTCGTCATATTTCCAGTACCCGGGTAAATACTAATCATGGTATTGGGCCATACCCAGTAAAAACGTGCACCAGGACCTTCATCTTCATCACTTGCTGTTGTACACTGATAGGAAAAATTATCACAAGGAATAATACTATATTTAGTTAAATCGAAGGCCTTCGAAAAGCTAGGATGTGCAATTTGACAATGATCACATTCCAAATAATTGTCAATAATTGATTTCCAGTTAGCACGAACAATTCGACGGTTTTCCCTGACCTTTTTTAAGGAACTAAGAAAAGTATAGTCTTTTATGTTATTTAAAAAGGATTGATAATCTGTTTCAAAAGCAGGGGCATCCTGATTTAGATTTACAAATATCATCGACTGATGTACTTCTAATCGAATAGAAGTCATGCAGCTAGGCTTTTCTATATCATTTGTTTTGAAATTTGGAGTCCTGTTCACCTTACCATCTAAATGAAATGTCCATCCATGATAAATACACTGGAGAATTTTTTTATTGCCTTGCTCTGTACGCTCGACTATCGCACCACGGTGAGGGCAAATATTATAAAAAGCATGCAACTCTCCGTCCTTGCCCCGTGTTACAATAATCGGCTCCCCAACCAAATCAAATGTAAAGAAGTCTCCAACCTTCTCTACCTGGCTTGTATGCCCAACCATAATCCAGTTTTTATAGAAAATATTTTCCCTTTCCTCCTTCATGACTTCAGGATCCACATACTGATTAAAAGGTAGTGTGTATTCCAACTTTTTCATATCTTCTTTTGTAGACATAATGGAAGTTCCTCCTTTAATTATACATAAGATTAAAGACTTGCTCTGAATAAGGATGCAGGTATTACTTTTAAACTTCCTCTGCCAATTAGCACCATATTTCCTTATATCTGTAGCATGCTTTACTTAACTCTTATGCAAGGATAATGCCAATTCGAAAGCTCCCTATTATTACTGATATTTACTAATTCCCCCTTCATTAATGTATAAAAACAGTTTATAATTGACTCAATTTAACCATAATAGACTCACTTTAGTTATTATTGACTCATTTTACATCTTAAAAGGAAATGAATGGAGCTAACTCATGCAAAACTTAATGAATAATGAAGAAAAAATTGAAATGAGTACTGAGATATTGAAAAAAATTTTAGATCATTCACCTAATGAGATCTATGTTCTTAATAAAGATGCCTGCATTATCTACGCAAATAAAGCTTATGAAAGGCATTATGGAAAGCAGTTAAGCGAAATAGTTGGAAAACATAATAATGAAATATTCTCCAAAGGATATTGGAAACCAAGTATTTTACCCTTTGTTTTGAAAGAAAAGAAACCGGTTACAATAAAACAAGTTTCATATATTGGAAAGGAAATGATTACAACAGCTATTCCTTTACTCAACGATGATCAGGAAATTGAACTTATTATTACAACAGCACAAGAACCAAACTATAAAGGGTTATACATTCCTGAGGAACAGGAACCAGAAGAACTAAGCGAAAAGAATTCTTATAAAGAAAGCGTAATTACGAACAACGAACAGATGAACAATGTAATGGAGGTATGTGATAAGGTTTCAATGGTTGATGCGACCATTTTGATTCAAGGGGAGTCTGGTACAGGGAAAGGAGTGTTAGCTAAATACATTCATAATAGAGGACCACGAAAGAACTCGCCTTTCTTATCAATTAACTGTGCTACTATACCGGAACAATTAATAGAATCAGAACTTTTCGGATACACGGATGGGTCTTTTACCGGGGCAAACAAAGGCGGAAAAAAAGGTCTACTTGAAATGGCAAACGGCGGTACCGTATTTTTGGATGAAATAGGAGAAATCCCGTTAAATATTCAGGCTAAGCTTTTACAGGTCATTCAAGACCTTGAATTTCTTCCTATCGGGGGCAGAGAACTAAAGAAAGTGGACATTCGTATTATTTCCGCAACCAATCGAGACTTATTTGAGATGGTGCAGAAAAAACGATTTAGGGAAGATTTATATTATCGACTTAATGTGGTTAATTTACAAATACCGCCTTTAAGGGAAAGAAACGAAGATATCATCCCGCTATCTTACTATTTTCTTTCAGTATTCAATAAAAAGTATCAAGTTAATCGGATTATATCGAAGGAAGTCCTCGATATTTTTTATGACAATCCATGGCCCGGAAATATACATCAATTAGAGAATTTGATAGAAAGCTTAGTTGTAACAAGTGATGCTATCATTCAAGTATCTGATTTACCGATAATACTACAACAAAAAAATGCTCAAGAAACCCCAAGTCAAGAAACACCACTTAGACAAAACAGCACAATCCAAGACAAATCAAGTCAAATGATCCAAGATTATACATTAGATACAGCTTTAGAAGAACTTGAAAGAAACCTGATTGTTACCTCTTATACAAAATTCAGGAATACAAGGAAGGTCGCTCATCAATTATCGATTAGCCAATCAAAAGCATCACGGTTAGTGCGGAAATACTGTAAAGATTTAGACCTTTATAATTGATTCCATTAAATAGTAAATCATAAATATTAGTGGGCTTGTTTACGGCACAATCCACACGTCCGCGGAGTCATAAAAAACAGGAAAATATCCCAGCCGATCAGACCTGGTTATCGGGTTGAATTTATAAACGGAGCTATGCCCTTTCTTACTTTTCCGCAGTGCTGCCTCTGATCGTTCTGAACGGTTTATGTGCCCATAGTATCCTCATCCATTGATAGTAACGATGTGAACGATTTTGGAGTACTTAGTACCCATTCAGCTGCTGTATTTAACATTGCTTCTCCTTCAAAACTATTAATAAGTGGCTACAGCAATTGGAGGAGAACGGAATTGGCGCTCTTGAAACGAATAAAAAGGGTCGTCCATTCATGAAAAAAGAAACGAAGATCTTATTAACAAGCCCTGAAAACACATGGTCTTACTCAAAGTATGTCCCGAAAAGGAGGCTTACTAAAAATTGAATTGCTTTCTTTACAGAAGTTCGGCAGCATGGAGCATTACAAACAAGAACTATATGAATATAGCTTTTATTATAATCACCGACGGATCAAAGTGAAATTAAAAGGCATGAGCCCAGTAAATTACCGGGTTCATACCCTCAAGGTTGCCGAGTGTCTAAAATTTTTGGGTTCATTTCAAATTTGAAGTCGTCTTAAATCCTTATTTAACAAACATAACGTTAACAAAAATTAACCCTAAGGAAAATAGGGAATTAAATGAACGATTTCAAATCTTTTTTCATCTGATAACGTTAGTCATTTTGTTAATCGTTTTTTTCTGTTTTTCCAGATAAAAACCATCCACCTAAAGCAATAAGTAGCATGACTGACCAAAAGATTATGTTCCAAATGGGCCCTTCAACAAAATCGTGAGGGATAATGTGCAGGGATGGATGTGCAAGTGTATGCATTAATAACTTCACCCCAACCCAACCAACGATTAACATGGCTGCCGTTTCGAGGCTAGGTCGCTCCGTCAATATCTTAACGAAGTATCCTGCTGCAAACCGAATGACAATCAAGCCTGCAATTGCTCCTATTAAAATAACAATGAATTTAGCTCCGTCCATACCACCTATATCACCCATTGGCGTATCTGGCAAAGCAAGAACAAGAGCAACTGCAGCTAAAATTGAATCAACGGCAAACGCTATATCCGCTAATGCAATTTGCGCAACAGTCATACGATAACTTTTGCCCTTTTTTCCATCTTCCCCGTGGTCCTTTTTAAGTAAATGTTTTATGGAGATGAAAATCAAATAGGCAGCCCCAATTGCTTGAACTTGCCAAACGTGGAAAAGGTACGAAATGATGAAGATTGCACCGATCCTAAATACAAAAGCTAATAGCAATCCAATATTGATCGCTTTTTTTTGCTGTTCTTGTGGTAAATGCTTTGACATAATGGCTAAAACCAATGCATTATCAGCAGATAATAAACCTTCTAAAATAATTAAGATGATTAAAACCCATCCATACTCCAATAACAAAGATAGTTCCATTTTGCCCCCCTAAAATATCCCTTCATAAGCAGTAAACATAATCTTGAACATCTTGCATTCATAACAGGCATAAGTCACCCTTGAACTTTTTCTCATTCCAATATTGTTCCATTGTATCCACTTCCTTATTCAACACTTCAGTCCCGTTAGCTCTATAATATATTCTCTTATTCAGACATAGTTCCACTTGGATACGTTGGGATTTTTTCATCTAGGACTAATAAAAAAAACTTGATTAAGGCCTGCAACCAACCACGTTCGTTGAAGTACATAATCAAGATTTTTTGTATAGATTTCTCCTCACTGTGCCATTAAGTGATATTTCTTTAAAATGGCCATTGTGATGCTTTTAGCGTCTGCTGAAGTACCGGAAATGTTTGTTACAAAAACATAATCGTGATCGTTTGTTTCAATAAAACCAACATACCAGCCCAGGTTTGATCCTTGACCTGTTTTACCGTAAAGTGTAAAGTTGTCCCCTTCAGTCTGAATCATCATTCGTTTAACGGTTTTCATGGTAACTTTATCAAAAGGGAGATTCTCTTTATATAAAGATTCCATAAAATCCGCTTGTTCAATAGGAGAAATTTTTAGTGAGCTACTTAACCAAAACTGATCAATCCCCCCACTAATATCTTGGTTGCCATAAGAAATTTTTTGAACCCACTCCTCCATACGATCCTCTCCAATATCCCGGGCCATTGCTTGATAGTACCAGACTACAGAGTTCCTTAAACCAGACCCGAGCGTATGATCCTGATTCCAAATTTCGATTTCCCGTTTCACTCCATCCCAATATTTAATGTCATATTCATCTTCTACGGCTCCTACCTGTAATCCAATGAGTGCATTGGGTACTTTAAAAGTCGATTGCGGCGCAAATCTTTGAGCGGCTCGTTCTTTATTATAGATAAAAGTCTTGTCTTTTTTCATTTCACGTAATATGAAGGTTCCTTCATGTTCTGAAAAAAATTCATCGACGTCTAGTTCCTTTATATTTAGCTTATCCTTGGTAGCATCAGCTCCAATAGGTTGTTGCATACATGTAATTAGAACTAGGGCACCAATTAGCATCAGAACCTTACGTTTTTTCATATATAATCACCTCTATACATTTATTTACAAACCATTCCATTATATCATATTAACCGAATATTTTTAAAATTAAAATAATGAATGTGAATTTAGAAGCTGCCTTCTCGGATAACGTTAATGAACATCTGTAGTTAAATTTACTTTGGTATCTAATTTTTTTGCTTACTTTTTATAAAGAATAAAATTCAATAATTCTCCTAATAATAATTAGACTAATCATCAGGGAGGGATTTATGTGGATGCTAATCGTGTAAAACAGATTCTATCTTCTTCATCTGACATTGAGGTAAGATATAATGGATCTTCAGTTTGGATTGATAATTTAAATGCAGATGGTAAAACAGCAACAGTACATTTAAGAGGGCCATTGGAGGAAAGATCTGAAGTCGGAATTGATGAACTTAAAGAATTTTAAGGAACTCTTCCATTAAAATTAAGCTCCTCTCGTTAAGAGAAGGGCTTTTACTTATTCACCAATAATTTTTGACCAATATAAATTTTGTCCGGGTCTTTAATTCCGTTAAGACTAACAAGGGATTTTACGGTTGTTTTGTGTTTTTTTGCAATCAAGCTAAGTGTGTCACCTTTTTTTACAGTATAATTTGCAGATGTAGATTTCAATGCACAGGAGCTATTGGGTGTCCTAAAGGTATTTACGTTTTTTGTAAAATCCCGATAAGCTACATTTAAATCCACCTTTGTGCTGATGCCGTTTACTTGACCTGAATCTGAATGCTGCCAAATGTCTGTGTGACGTCCCAACGTGCTGTTATATCGTGCGATCCATAAAGCGTACTTCGATAATCTTGATTCATCTAAAGTATTTTCAAGAAATGATTTTCCAGTATAAAGCATAGCAGTGTGTCCTGCTTCTTCAATAGCTTCTAAAAAAGCTATTGCAGCATCTGTCAGTGTTTTTTTCTTAGCCTCTTTTTTATTTTCTTCAAGGTCAAGAACAATAGGGAAATTTAAAGCAACAAAACGGATAGACTCTAAAAAATAGGCAGCCTCTGCCTTTGCTTCCTCTACAGTGGCAAACTTGGCATAGTGATAGGCTCCGACTTTTAATCCGGCTTTCAGAGCTTTAGGAGCATTTTCTTGAAAATAGGATAGCTTAGAATAGCTGGTTCCCTCGGTTGCTTTAATAAATACAAACTGCACTCCTGCCTTTGCAACTTTATCCCAATTAATCTTTCCTTGCCAGTGCGAAACATCAATCCCCTTTAAATGTTTCATATTATTATTCTCCTCCTCTTTTTCTACCTAAATTCACTGACATATTATTTCTACAACATAAGATTGTGTAATAGTTCAGATGAACATTGCATTAAAAAAACATTCCCGCTACTATAAATAACATTACTTTCCACGTTCAAGCCATACTATAATAATATGTGACTTTACTTGAAGAAAAAGAACTCATAGTTCCTTTGTCATAAATACGCTGTTCGTGTCCTCCTTGTAATCGGAAAACGGCTTACAATATTGGAATTCGAAACTTGCATATAGTTTTCTTGCCGGTAAGAAAGCATCCATTGATCCCGTTTCCAAACTTAAACGCCGATATCCACGTCGCTTGGCTTCATCAACTATGTATTGAAGGAGTTGTTTTGCAACACCTTTTTTTTGATGTGCTGAAGACGTTCGCATCGATTTGATCTCACCATGTTGACCATCAAGTTCTTTAAGTGCCCCGCATCCAACTAATACCTCTCCATCCCATACGCTCCAGAATGTAATCTCTGGTCTCCGCAATTCCTCTAGATTTAATGCATGTATACTTTCCGGCGGGGAATGAAGCGTCATACCATGAAGGTGCTCCCTCACCAATTCAATCACTTCAGATCCAGTTAAATCATCTATTTTAATTTCCATAAAAATACCCTCCCACGACATTATAATGGAAAAGGTGCCCAAATATTTTCCATGTGCACACTCACAATTCATATTTTACCACTTTTTATTTATTGAGTTAATCTGCTCTTTAGTTCTGTAAGAAAAAGGAAGGAACACACCATATCCATGAACCCTACCAGGTGCCTTTGTCCAAATCATTCTAACCCTCCAGATTTTAATAATTTGGCAATTCCAGGACACTTTTATCAGGCAAGGGGGCTTTTCATGTCAATTCTCATTTCCGTAAGTTGAAGCAGCTAGCTAGCTAGCTAGCTTTACTTAAACATTAGAAGAAAACCCCTGAAAATTTAAATTCAGGGGTTTTCTTTTTTCGAATATATAAGTTAACAGTTCCCATCTTTATGGAATAACGAAATACGGTCTCATCATTTCATAATCCTCATGCTCCAAGATATGACAATGCCATACATATCTGCCTGTATAAGGACCAAAATTCATGATAATCCGCGTTACTTGTTTCGGATTGGCTCTTACTGTATCCTTCCCTCCTCGTTCTTCTGGTTCGGGGGGGATTGCTGGGCCAGTGTATTGGATGAGCCCTTCCATATTATATTTATCGACATCGAAAGGTCTTCGGTCTATCACCTGGAAATCAATTAAGTGAACGTGAATTGGGTGTGTATCTGTAGTTAAGTTTATAAGATACCATATTTCGGTTGATCCTAATTTTGGATTTTCTGTTACGGGTGCATCCCACTGTTTATTATCCAATAACATAAATTCACGGCCGTACTTATCCATATTATCATTTAATGTTAGATATCGTATCTTTGAAGCTGACTGTTCATTCATTTTTGGAAGAGGCATCATATTAGCCGGAATAACACTGGTATCAATACTTGTAAGAGGAAGAGTGATTCTGAATTCCATCACTACTCCAACCGCATTAGCGGGATCTCCATCAGGAAAGGGAGCCGGGGCGTCATTTGTCACGATAATGTTCCTTCCAGCAAGATTAGTAAAATCAATGATGACATCCGCTCTTTCTGCAGGAGCAAGCATGATTTCTTTGACCCCTATCGGATATTCCATTAAACCGCTATCCGTCCCGATTAGATAAAAGCGTTGCCCTGAATCAAGCTTTATCCTATAAAAACGATTGTTAGATCCATTTAACAACCTGAATCGGTATTTTCGTGGTTCCACTTTTAAATAGGGCCATACTTTTCCATTAACAAGGATGGTGTCCCCAAAAAATTCAGGAACGATCGATGTTTCTAATTCCCCGATCGGTTTAACTGGCTGGTTTGGATAAAAAAGAGCGCCATTTTTATGAAAGGACCTGTCTTGAATAATAAGAGGAATTTCATAGTCACCGCAGGGCAGATTCAATACACGTTCCTTTTTATCTCTTATAAGATAAAAACCTGCCAGTCCCGCATAGACATTGAGTCTTGTAATCCCAAGTGTATGGTCATGATACCATTGAGTAACAGATTTTTGGTTATTATCATATTGATATACTTTCTTTTTAAAATAAGGTCCTACTCGTTCGAATCCTTTTGTAAACCAAGCCTCCGGGTAACCATCACTGTCCGATTCAACACTAGCGCCATGTACGTGTACCACCGTTCGAACTTCCGGTACGTCAAAATGGGCACCATGAACCGAATAGTCTACCGGAAAAAGATGCTTTTCTGGAAGGTTATTGATCCATTTAATAAACACTTTCTCTCCGCTCTCTACCTCAATTGTAGGTCCAGGATAGCTGCCTTCATAGCCCCATACAGTTGTATCATTTAACTCACTATGGAGTGATTGCTTAAATTCCGTCATATTCACTTCATAATAAGTATGAACCTGATCTTTCCATCGAGGTTTTAAAATAGGGGGAATGGGGAGTTCATCTACAAATTTAGAGAGAATCATATTTTCGCTCCTTATTAACTGTTGCTAATCATTATCTTCCTTCTAAATTTTATTAAAAGTACTAGCCTTGTATGACAATTCAAATTAGTCTTAAGGTAAAAATAGTATCCAGCCCTATTAGCTGCAAAAAAAGGATTACCGCAGCACCCCTACTGTTGGCTGTTCTTAACACCGGTATTTCTTTTTCTGATTTAAGTTGCTGAGCCATAACCTGTTTCATTTACTAGGAATAATTCTAAACTAGCTATCCCACTAACCTCTTCATAGTACAAAACCCTTCGCTTGATCTTCGGCTCTAGAACACGTTTGTGAAATTATGGTGAAACATCGGTAATAAAATATACACTGATTGACAACGTTAAAAGTACTATCAGAAGAGCCTGCAAACATATACCTACAATACTACAAATCTTTCCTGAAGAAGATAGCTTTCTACCTTGTTGTTTGGACTTTTCTATCTCTTTCATACTTTTTGATGAGAGCAATAGCCCAATCATTCCAAGTACTAAACCTATATAAGGAATAATGATGGACAAAATTCCTAGCGTTAATGAATAAATAGATTTTCTATTTGTAGTACCTTTCATAGTTCCCCTCCTTATATGATTCGCCTCCTAGATTGTATTCGAAATGACTATCTATTATTAAACATCCGTCCTCTTTATTTCATTTTATCTCTGCACAAATAATCATTTCTTTTCATACGTGTTCAATTAATGTTCAACAACTAACCTGCCCAGTTAGGAAGAAAAGTTAGTGAAATTCTAAAAAAATCCCACTTTCACCATTTTTGCTTGAAAACATTCATCAAATAATTACTCTCTTATCCAATCGAATGGAGGCTTGCACGCGTAAAATATAGAAAAATTAGGTGGGGGTAATAATAATATGAATTTACGAGAAATACAGGGATCATATGACCTTGTAGCTAGTTTAGGTTCTTGGTGTGGCCCTGCACTACACACAAAACGTCATAATTTGAGAAAGAATTCCTTTCCATTTGATTGGGTTCAATCCCCCTTTCTCTCCGATGTAAATAAATTGTTAAAAAATAGATTTGAGGGCTATATGGAGTTAGGAAATATGGTTGAAAAAGAGATACTGGCACATTTTGTTGATGAAGGAAATACTGTCTTTGAGCAGGGAGGTACTGAACCGGCCAAAGCACATTTCATTCATGATAGCTATTATCATATAGATTCCGTCCATGATTTCCCTAGGATTCCCAATCAAGATTGGATTGTTCAATATCCCTCTTATAAAGAAAAATTGAAGCAACGGATAGAGAGATTTTTTACGCATATTACTCAAAGTCAATCTATTTTATTCATAAGATACGAATGGGGAAAGGCGAATGATGATGAAGTAATTGAATTACAATCTATCTTGTCTCAAATAACAAAGGGGAAAATAAATATCCTGATAATGGAGCCCCTTGATGGTTTACAGGGAGTAAAAGAAGTGAACTGGGGTTTGAATGGGATTTGTTTAGTACAGGTTCCACGTCAAAACCCTGATGATCATGCCATTTGGGATGAAGTTCTTAAAGGAGTAATTTTAACATAGTAAGAATTGGAAAACTGCTTATTTGGGAGGCAGAGGTATTGTACAATATGAACTTCATTCACTTTACTGGTTTCATTATTCTGGAAGCTTCTAACTGAGGGAAGAATGATAGGAGCAAACTAGATGGGTTTCCTTTTAATAGTCCGAGGTTCAAGCTCTAGACAAACTTTTTGAAAATTGCGTTTGTCTACAGTCTAATTT
>NZ_JBHXAS010000075.1:0-24657 GCF_042727425.1 Peribacillus sp. NPDC060253 | reverse complement strand
TTTGATGAGTTGATGGTTGTTTCATCTGCTGATCACAACATTGAAATGACTAGTAAAAGAGCTTCAAAAGGAATGGCCCTTGAAAAATTGGCTTTTTTGATGAATGGCTCCTTAGATCAGGCTATGGCAATCGGGGACAGCAACAATGATTTATCCATGTTCGAGAAAGTTGGATACAGCGTAGCGATGGGAAATGCGAAAGATGTCATAAAAGCTGTTTGTACAACGACAACCCTTAAAAATGATGAAAATGGGGTAGCTTATGCGATTTATCGATATTTGGAGAACTTCGTGGTTCAAAAATAAGTGTCAATGCCGAAGGAGAGAGCGATAAAATGGCATGGATATATAACATTATGGCAGGACTTTTGGAAATCGTCTGGGTGATCGGTCTTAAATATTCTCACGGATTCACCAATTTTGAGTTTTAACGAATACCGCTAATTACTTTCATATTTATGAGGGGGGATTGTTTATGGCAGTAGCACAGAAGCAGGTCAATAAATGGTTTACCTTATGTATCTTAATTTTGGGAGGAGGAACAATATTTAAATTATCATCCTTAAAAGATGCATTTTACGTTCCGATGCAAAAATATTTTCACCTTTCACATACCCAAATAGGTTTGGCATTATCTGTATATGCTATTATACAAATGTTTGGTTATGTAGTCTCCATTTATATCACTGATAGATTTTCTAAAAGGAAGTTAATTCCGATTGGATTGATTGGTGTAGGTGCAACTGGGATTTATTTATCTACTATACCAAGTTATTATGGAATTTTAGCTTCTTGGGGAGTAATGGCTTTATTTACAGAGATTACTTTTTGGCCAGTATTGATAAAAACCGTTAAATTGCTTGGAGACTCCGACGAACAAGGCAGGATGTTTGGATTTCTTGAAGCTGGCCGTGGTGTTGTAGATACAATCGTTGCATTCTCTGCTCTAGGTATATTTATTTGGTTAGGATCTGAGTCACTAGGTTTCAGAGCCGCAATTTTATTCTTTGCCTTGATTACAATTATTGTTGGTATTATTAGTTATTTCTTTATAGAGGACGATATTATTGAAACGTATGATAAGGGTGGAGAAGAAATTAGTAAAAGTAGAGTAGCTTTGAAAGGTGCGATTCAAGCAATTAAAACTCCCATACTGTGGTTTTCCTCATTTACAATATTTTGCGTTTATACGGTTTACGCAGGTTTAACTTACTTTATTCCGTTCTTGGAAGAAATTTATGGAATGCCTGTAGCATTATTAGGTGTATATGGGATTATAAACCAATACGGATTAAAAATGATAGGCGGCCCCATCGGTGGATTCTTAGTTGATAAAAAATTTAAATCAGCGACAAAATACCTTAGATTTACATTTCTCTTATCCATTATTGCAATGATAATTTTTATTATGCTTCCACATGGCAAAATGAATATTTATATAGGAATAATTGCGACACTTGGCTTCGGATCGATTGTATTTACTCAACGGGCTGTGTTTTTTGCCCCATTAGATGAAATTGATATTCCAAAAGAAATAAGCGGTGCTGCCGTATCATTAGCTTGTTTAGTTGGTTATGCTCCTTCAATTTTCGCCTTTGCCATGTATGGTAATATTCTGGATCACAATCCTGGAATTACTGGATATAGATATGTATTTTTGATTATGATTGCATTTGCAGCTATAGGTTTTATTATAAGTAACTATTCAGTTAAAATTTTAAAAAAGAAAAAACAAACTAACCGATATTTGGAAGATAATTAAATGAATGCTTAATTTTTTATCGATATATATAAAACAGCTGAATTAGGATTAGACGGAGTCATACTTTACAAAGAATAATTTTAGAAATGTGTCATCCATATGTTTCTACTTTTAAACGACCTAAAGGTTCGGGGGGAGTAAGCGAAGTAAGGAAAGGATCATTTAAGATGTAAAAATCGTATTTCAATCAAAAACTGATTGATCCTTTAACAACATACTATCCAAGTGATGATCTTTTAGAACAAATGTTATTGGCCCAAGATAATGAAATTAAAGAATCTGTACAAACGGTCAAAAAGTTACGAGAAAAATATTGTAGATAAAAAGGAGATTTTTATTATGAAAGAAGCAGTTTTAACAAGTAATGCGCCACAACCTATTGGTCCATATTCCCAAGCGGTATTATCAAAAGGGGTTCTCTATATTTCGGGGCAACTCCCTTTAAATCCTAATACTAATAAATTAGCTATAGGCATTGAAGACCAAGCAAGACAATGTTTAGAAAATTTAAAGCACATTTTAATAGAAAAAGGTCTAGAAATGAATTCAGTTTTGAAAACAACTATATTTGTGACTGATTTATCAGATTTTCAAACTGTAAATGAAATTTATGCGGAATATTTTTCGAAGCCTTTTCCAGCTAGGAGTACCATTCAGGTAGCAGAATTACCTATGAATGCAATGATTGAAATTGAATTGATGGCCGAGGTAAAAAGGTGACCAATTATTCTTTTTTTGGGAGAATGTGTTTCGTCGTTTAGTTGCTGGTTCTTCCCTAATTTAAGAGAACTTTCGTAAGCAAAGTCGTTGAGTGGAAATTAATTACAAATAAAAATAGAAGTCGAACAAAATTTAGTTTAATTTCTTCTCGGCACAATAAATTAACATAGAGGTGGGTAAAACATGAAAATTGGATTAGAGACAGAAAGCTTTCACTTGCAGTTTATTACAGGTCGAATGGATATTTTCGGTTTTATCAGAAAAACAGCCGAATTGGGATTAGATGGAGTCATGATCAATATTGTTCCATGGCCAGGGTTACCAGGAATTGGTACATTAGAATCATTTGAACCGGAATACTTAGACAAGGTGAAAAAAGAAATTCAAAAGTATGGATTTTTCGCTGAAATCGATACAAATGGAACCGATCCGAAACATCTAACTGAGGTCATTGAGGCCGCGCATAGAATTGGAGCGGATGTCATTCGTACGTATACCTGCATGGGAGAATATGATCCAGACAGATTGAGAAGAGCTCCTGAAGATATTAAACAAATTGTACCATTATTAAAGAAATATAGAATCAAGCTTGCTGTTGAAAATCACGAGGAAGAGTTAACGGATGAAGTGATTCAAATCATTAAGGAAGTCAACAGCCCTTGGGTTGGTGCTCATTGTGATTTCGGGAATGCAATGATGGCATGGGAGGACCCGGTTGAAGCTGTAAGAAAATTAGCACCATATGCCTTTACAACTCATTTTAAGGATCATATTATCGTCCATGATGGCGAAGATTACAGGGTATGTGGCGTACCTGCTGGGACTGGTAATATCGATTTGGAAGAATGTTATAAAATATTGATTGAGAATTCATTGTTGACTAGAATCAACGTTGAAATGTGCTTCCCGTATGCCATCCATTTTAAGAGAGAGCCTGGTACAGGAGGAGTCTTCGCAGTAGGCGAAGGAGCATTTAAGGTGGGACACCCTCCTTATGATTTAAATGTAATTAAACCATTGGATTACTATTATCCGCCAGCAGAACTTCTAGAACAAATGATTGAGGATCAAGAAAAAGGTGCAGAACAATCAGTTAGGTATGCTCTTGCATTAAGGGATAAATACTGCCGCTAAATAATAAAAAGGGAGTGGTTCTTTCGAGAATCTCCCTATTTCTTTTGCAGAAGGGCGTATCAGCTGTTTCGTTAACGAAACTGTTGTTTTCTCAAATGGAATCAAATCACGCAATAGGCCTGACCATATCCTTTCAGGAAAAACACACGTTTAGGCATAATTTAGACATAAACAAGCTTAAAACAATATTAGGTATTGATATTTGTAATGCTTTTTCAATTAAAGGGCGCGTTTGTGTAATAAGCTCAATAGCTTCTTGCTAACGATCCGTTAATTAGAAAAAAAACCTAGGCACAAAAAAGGTGCCGAATGGGTGCCGAAAACGATATTACTTTATATTGTTGAGTGAATATTTTAGTGGAGAACAAATGTTTTGTTGTATGCTTTAATTAAGGTTAGATTGTATGATGTTCTCATGTGAAACTCCACAATCTATGGGCGGCATGATGTAATCATCGCCTAGAACCCTTGGTATATAGGGGTTTGTAAGGTGGAGATTAGTGAAATGCTAACTTTTTGCTAACTTTCAGTTTTTAAACAACTTTACTTCAACCAATTAGAGGAGACCTTTCGTAAGTTCACTGAACTTATGGGAGGTCTTTTCTTTGATATTTTTTGTCATATGAGCGTAAATGTTCATCGTCGTGTTTATATCTGAATGCCCTAATCTTTCTTGAATCTCTTTTACGCCTCAATTGTTTGATGTGATATTTTTAGCGGTTGATGATTTAGAGGCGATGGTCATGTCCATTGCTGAAGGTGGAGATGGAAAAAGGGATGTGGTGAATGTTGTCAATCAACTTGAATTGATTGAAAAAGGGGAGTCCCCCGTGTCTTCCTCAATTGCACAGGTTGCAGCTTCTGTCGCTCTTGAAAAATGAGGAAATGACTGCGGGAGAGTACGATGAATTTGAATGGACAGTACTTCAGCAGTCCAAAGATCAAGGCTTCAACAGCTTCGAAATTTCGATAGGGTTGCGTGAGGACTGTCTTTTAAAAGCGGCAAGGGTGTTTATGGTATTTGAGGTGCTTGAAAAGTCAGGTGAAGTAATCAAGACGCAACCACCCGTAGAACTTTTGGAAGAAGAGCAGTTCGATCAGCAATTTACAGTCACCATGGTAACAACAGAATCGAGTGAAGAGATAAAGAAAAAAATCATGAAGGTTTCCGAAGTGGATCAGGTTGTTGTAAATGCCCTTGATTTTGAAGGCTTGAGGCATGCTTATTTTTTATCAGTCACTAAGTTTTTCCATTCCTTATATAAGGATGGGCGAAGCTTTTTCACATGTTCCAAAAACTCTTCCAAAAATCCAATCTTTTTTAAATCAGTCAACAATTTAGTAGGGACAGATCTGACCGTATTAAATGCCCTCTTAAGGTCAATTATTTTTATTTCCCCTAGTTCATTGAAAAAAATGTGGCGAACTTCAATATCTAGTCTCGTAAAACCCACAGTTTTCATTTCATCCAGCATCGATAATATTTTCCCCACAATTGCCTCTGAGAGTTTTTTCTCTTTTTTTAAATAATGCTTAAGATTATAACCTTTCACAAACTCCATCACTATATAGTTAGAACCATATTCATATAATTTAGGAATAATTGGAGACGATTGTCCTTTTTGCAGTGCATTTAATTCCTTTTTTTGTGTGTCTTGATTAACAAAAATTTTGACGCACTTCTCAGGGGTCAATTGAAAGACGGATCCATCTGCCCCCTTTCCAAGCATTGTGTAACCACTCAGGTCTTGAACGGTTACAACGCCTTTTTTCATGGCTGCTATTTTTTCAAAATCCTTCATTTCTGATCTCCTTTTTTTTCGATATTTCTTCAAATGCGCCTATAATTTTAAAAACCTTTATAATACTTTAAAGTTTCATTTAATCCAGCTTTCAAATCATAAGCCGGATTCCAGCCCAAAAGATAAGAAGCTTTGGTATTATCTAATCGGCTATAGCGAATATCTCCCTTACGTTCGGGCATGGAGAGGGAGTGAATATTTATAGAGGTAAGTGATGTAATCATCTGATAAAGTTCATTAATACTTATCTTCGAATCACAACCAATATTGAAGATTTCATTTGTTCCTTTTTCAATGGCCAGCACGTTGGCCAAAGCAACATCTTTCACATACACAAAATCCCTTGTCTGCTCTCCATCTCCAAAAATAATGGGAGATTCCTCATTAAGGATTTTCTTAAAAAATAGAAATCACTCCCCCTTCTCCTTTTGAAGTTTGGCGGGGACCATAAACATTGGCATATCTTAGAATGGTAAAAGGTACGTTATGAAGTATGTTAAATATTTGAATATACATTTCTAATACCATAATAGGATTGAGGTTGAATGGAAAATGTTTCTATTATACTACAATCGTCTTTTTCTCCGTATACTGCACAAGATGAGGAAAGTATGAATTTTTTCACATCGTACTTTTTGCAGCATTCAAGCAAACGAATCGTTCCAAGAATATTTTGATTAGCATCCTCAACTGGATTTTGTATCGAGTAGGCAACATCCACTTGTGCGGCTAAATGGATCACTACATCCGGTTTTTCTCGAGCAAAAACATCTTCTATTTGTGGTGAAGAAATGTCCAGGTCAATGAAACAAACGTGAGAAGGCACATTTTCTCGTTTACCTGAACGTAAATTATCCACTACTAGCGGGGTTCATAACCAGATTGAATTAATAAATCGACAACATGTGAACCAATAAATCCAGCTCCGCCTGTAACGAGTACCTTCATCCGGACTCACAACTATCATTTCTATATATATGAGAAGACCGTATAATATTTTGCATGCATAAAACTCCTTTATAGTATTATGAATTCGTGCGATGCACTAATATAACCCAAGTTCTTTTCCCCAAACCTCAATTTTTTCAAGGTATCTCTTGAGAAGAGTGCTTTTTCCTCCATCCAACACCTTTTGCAAATGGCTAGAAAGCTTTTTTTCTAGGGTTCTTTGTAAATACGCCTTTTTAAGAAGATTCAGTGGATCCTCACTGAAGGTTATCCCATATTTTAGCATTTCTTGGCAATAAACTTGCACACATTGACTTCGAATCTCCTCTTCCCTTTGTTGCCAATCCCAGCGAAAATCTATTAATAATTCGACTAGAACGACCAAATCATACCAGCAAGGATAATGCTTCGCTGACTCCCAATCAATCAAAGAGACTTTCCAGTTCTCCTCCTCATCATTCGCATTTTCACAGCAAATATTGTGGACATGGAGGTCGCCATGGATCAGACACTGGCCAGATTTAGTAATTTCGGGGAAAAAAACCGGACCTTTTTTTAATATTCTTTTGATAATTTTATACCTTGGTTCCACCAATTCTTTTAAGTTAGGATCTTTCATTGCCAAATCTAGGTTTTCCATTGCTTTTTTGACCCCTTTAGTCCTTTCCTTTACCTTCTCCTCAGAATCAAAATGGGGAAGAGAGGCGTCGAAAAGATCTGCATGCCTCACAAATTGATTATCAAAGGTTTTGGCATGAAACTTTGCCACCGTGGGGATAATTCGTTCCAAATGATTTGGAGCTAATTTTATTTGTCCTCGTAACGGCTTCAAACATTCGGTAAACATCCATGTTTCATTCCCATTTACATTCGGTTCAAGCCAATACAAACGCGGCATAATCTCGTGATAAATGTTATAGGCTTTTTGATACATATTAATTTCCAACCTATGATTTTCTTTCAGTGGCAGTTTGTATATTTTAAGCACAATGGGAATGAACTCCGTGCCATCAGTTAGAACCAACTTCCAAATACTTGTCTTTTCACGTGAATTTTTGAGGCATTCTATTCTTTCTTCCACTAATTTCACTTTTTTACCAAGGACATTTTTAAGCTTTTTTTCCCAATCAAATTGTTTCCAACGGCTAAGAATTTCTTCTATACTATTCAAATAGAAAGTTCCCTCCCTCTTTTATCATTTTTACTGTCTCCCCCATAAATTTCGCAAATGGGAAACAAAACTCCGAACAAATGGAAGAGGGTCATTCCAAGCAAAGAGAGCCTCAACCTTTTTTCCATATAAGCTCTTTATCCACTCAACGAACCTCATTTCCCCATTTTTTTGTTTTTGGCGAAAGGAAAGAAAATCACGGACGAAGTAAACCCATTTGACCCCTTCTTTCTGCTCTGTCACTGGTGATGGATTTTGCCCGGTAAGGGATAAATAATACAAGTAAGCCAAATTAACCCCACAAGCAATCGATAATGCTTGAGTTAAACCTATTCTTGAATTGATTTCGATAAATTTCAGTTTCCCATCTCTTGGATCCCGTTTAAATTCGGTAATAGCCAAGCCTTTGAATTGAATATCTTTTAGAAAGGTAGTAGCAAGTTGAATGACTTCTTCATCCCTAACACTTAGGGCAAGAGCAGTGGATCCAAAATGAGGGGGAAATTGATGTAATTTTTGGTTCATCCACAAGCCAATTAAACTCATTTGTTCGTCAAAAAAAGTCTTGACGGAATAAATACAATCCTCCGCACCAGGAATGACTTCCTGGATCATTAGTTCACCGTATGGGCGATAAAAAAGGTATTCTTCTCTCAATTGGGAAGGACGTTCTACTACAATGGCTTTCTTATAAAGACGATGATCGATATTTGAGCGGAAATGAGAAGAATAAACTGGTTTTAATATACATGGGAAGGTAATTTGATTGATAATTTGCTCAAATTGTTCTTCATTATTTATAGCGTAAGTTTTGGGGCATGGCACATTTGATTTCATGGCCAATTCATACGTTAATCTTTTATCTAATACAGCTTCGACCAGTGTGAGATTAGGTAATAGAAACCGATAGTAGTGTGAAAGGACAAATCTGTTTTTTGAAATAAACTGAACAAAGTCATCAGAACCCGCATACAGGACTGGCTTTTGTCCAAACTTTTGCGACAGTCTAATAAGAAATAGTATTAATGTTGGTCCCTCACTAACTGGATTCGGACAAATTCCGCAAGTGGCAAACCAAGTTTTACCGATTTCATATTTTCCGCTCGTATCAAACGCATATACCTTTATCCCTTCTTTCGCTAAACTCCTCACAATCCCTATACCGGTTGCACTTAGATCAAGAACAACGGCTGGAACATCATGTAGCATGCTCTTTCCTCCTTCAAAATAATGATTGATAGATTTCTTCAATCTTTTTGACCATGTTACTAGTGGTTAAATGTTTTAGTGCAAATGCCTGTGCATTGCGTGCTAATTCTTTTCTAATTGATTTTTTTCGTAATAAGAGCGATAACTTTTTTGCAAGCTTCTTTGGGTTAGCTGGTTCAACAATAAATCCTGAATAATTATTTTTAATAATTTCCGGGATTCCGCCACAATTGGTAGTAAGAATTGCTTGTTTGGTAAACATTGCCTCAATAATTGAGATTGGCAGCGTATCGCTTGTGGTTGGCAGAATAAATATGTCTGATTCACTTAGCAATTTAGGTATGTCTTCTCTGCTGCCTAAAAAGGAAACGTTTTTCAATTCCAAATCATTAACCTGCTTCTCGAGCTGCTTTCTCATCTCACCATCGCCTACTATCCGGACTTCTACATCTCTCAGCTTGTCTTTAATAAGCGCAAGGGCTTCAAATAGGTACTTATGACCTTTACGTGGTCGAAGGCGTGCGACACAAGTTATCACCATGTTAGGTTGGCTTTTTTTCCTTTTCTTCTGAATATTCCATCCGCCAAAATCAATTCCAGTATAAACAGTGGTCATTTTAGATTCCTCCGCACCTAAATTTATTAGAATTGGGCGAAAGACATCACAAACGATGATTAATTGATTAGCATTTTTAATGGCTTGTCTGTCAATGGCCGAAAAATAGATTTCCTCAACCGACCCTTTTTCCATCAAGTTAAACTTTAATCTGTTGTGGGTCATAAATCCATGAGGTGTAAAAAGAAGAGGTTTTTGAAGGGATCGGTTTAGTATCCCTATTACATTAGCTGTATATCGATCTTGTGCGTGGATAATATCATATTGCTCCAGGTCAATATCCTTTAACATCGTATAGTAACTATATAGTTTGCTAATGTTGTGTAGAATTTTTCCATTACAGCTGCCATACCGATTGATAAAAAAATGTGTAAATTCCTCAGAATATCTAGTTCGTAATACCTCCATTTCTTTAGATGGAAAATGATTTGGTGCTATTACATGGACACTATGACCTAATTTTTCCAAGCCGTTTTTAAGTGATGTGATATAGTTTTGCAGTCCACCGATACTTGGATACTCCCAAAACGTTGTGATTAATATTTTCATTTTTTTGTTTTGAATTTCTGCTGAATGGATTTGCTGCCTTTCTACCACTTGTTCTTCTTCAAATATTTCATTAATCTCATAATATTGATCCATAGCTGAGATTAGGTATGGAAAAAGAGTCGGCACAAAATGCTGGTCCTTTTGATGTTCTCCTGTCACTTCCACACCCTCCTTATGATTTCAAAAGCTTCTGCGAATTCGACCCCAACCGTCATTCCCCTGACCCGCGCTAAATATTTCACTCCGTCATATGAACGTGGATGAGGGAATGGTCTCATTTCTATATCATAATGGTGAAGAGATTGTAGCTTGTCATCGATGGTATCTGTAATATCCACAAAATAATTGGGTTTGAATTCCTTATCATTCGTATGCTGGCTCCATTCACTGGAAGAAACCGTTTCAAAACAAAGGATCTCAATCGGTTGTTTTCCAGGCAACGGCCGGGCTGCTGTGATGACTGCTTGAAACAAAATTTGATGGTCTTTGTTTGTATCTCCATAATGATGAGTGAAAATTATAGAAGGTTTATGCTTATCCAATAGAGCTTCAATCGCTTTGGCGATTTCGTGAAGTGGAATTGTTTCCAACAATAGATTGGGGAATTCCAAAAATAGGACCTCGTCTACCCCTAAGTGTTTGTTAGCTTGCTGCATTAATGGCTGAATGTGCTGCTCCTCTTCCTTACGTCCCTTGGCGGCAATCACTGTGATTACCTTATAGCCATGATTAATTAATTTCTTTATCGTTCCGCCGCTTCCAAGAATTTCATCATCGGGATGAGCGGCAATCACTAGAACATTCATACTCATTCAGATCCCTCAACTCCATTTAATATTAGTACTCTTGTAATTATATGAAATTGATCCGAAGTGGATATGGACAATGGTAAAAAAACTTCGACACACCCATGTCGAAGCAGAAAGGTTACTTGATCGTTTGTTTCAACGCCCTCAGCGATGACTTGAAGTTTTAATAACTGTGCCATTAGAATAATAGTCTTGATGATGGTTTGATCATTTAAGTCATGAGTACATTCAGACATAAAGGATTGATCAATTTTCAGGCTTATCTTTAGTTATTCATGGAGGTACAGGTGTTAATGAAATGGATATTCATGAATTAATAAATAATGGGATTCGTAAATTTAATGTTGGTACTGAGTTGTTAGTAGCATGGACGAAAACAGCGAAAGAAACATTCGGAGAAACAAAAGTAACTAAATCATTACGACATAATATTATTCCATGTAATAAGGCAGTAAAAGAAATTGTCAAACATAAAATTGGAATCTTCATGAATAAAGAAGACAGTACGCTTCAAGTAAAATAGTCAAAAAAAAGTTCATTTGGCATTTTTGTAAGAGTTGGAGAAGATGGATAATAAAGAGAGTACGGGGTATTCCTAGTACTCTTTCTTTATTCGTTAGATTATGAGGTGGTAAGATGGATAAAGCCTTAATCTTATTAGCAGGTTTACCAGGAACAGGGAAAACCTACTTGAGTAATATCATCAATAGTAAATTAGGGTCATTTTATAATCTTTCTCAGGATGACTTGAAAGAATATTATTGTGATATATATGGTTATCGTAATTTAGAAGAAAAGCAGAAGATAGAAAAGATAGCATGGGCGAAGTACTATGAAATAATGGAACAGCAAATGCAAGTAGGCGACAATATTATGTCTGATTATCCTTTTAGTCAGAAACAAAAACCTCATATTCAGCAATTAGTAGATAGATATGGTTATAAGGTCGTTACTATTCGGTTAATTGCAGATTTAGATGTTTTGTTTGAACGGCAAAAAAAGCGAGATTTGGATCCCACAAGGCATTTGAGTCATATCGTGACTTCCTATAAAAAAGGGGATCATTTAGCTAATAGAAGTAATGCAGATAATTTATTGATCTATGAGGAATTTATAAATAGATGTACAACAAGAGGATATGACACGTTTGAATTAGGGAAATTATATGAAGTCGATGTATCAGATTATACAAAAGTGAATTATTCTAGGTTGTTGGAAGATATAGAACGGGGATACATTAAAAGGTACATTTCTGAAACTAGCAAAGAATTGTGAAATCCAAAACTTAGAGGCTTTTTTACTTACATTATATTATTCATCTCTTTATGCATATAACCCTTGGTGCAGAATCTAAGGGCTTGAAGGAATACGATTTTACTGTAGAGAATGTCGTGACAAAGTAAGAGAATTATTGAAGTTCCTCACTATGAAAACTTATAACTTTGGTAGTGCAGCAGAAACATTGAGAAAGAAACTTTCTCAAAAAATAAAAGGTGTACCCTAAGAGGACTTGGAACAAATTGTTCATTACGCTCTGAAATATCACGCTAAAGTCCAACATCATCATCGTAAAGGTGATGATCACGAGTATACTAGTCGTGATAATAAGCACATGTACTATAAGATTCTTGCTGACACTAATTTATAAGTGGTGACAAAACTGACTATCGCTTTGAGGTAGTCAGTTTTTAATTAAATTACAGAGGAGTTTCCAGAGAACCCTGATTTAGACTTAGGGAAATAAGGTCCAATTGGTGGCACGGAACTAGGTGGTAAATCTTGAGGATAAGGCTGGCCAGTTTTCTAAAGGCACGGGACCGGGAGCCAGGCCCAACCAGATGTAACACCCACAACGGATAAGGATAGATAGAGGCTATGCAAGAGAAGGAAGGTAAGCGAATAGATGATCTAATCTTATATGGAAACAGAAGAAAGGAAAAGGAAATCTTATCGGTATCCCTAACAACTTCTGGATAGGCTATACTTATCTAGACAGAAAATTTAAGGTCAGGTAGACTACAGATACAACTAGTTATAGAAAAGAGGACCGATATGCGACGTGATATACAACTGAATGAACAAGCTTTCTCTTCCAAGGAAGTGGCAGAAGAAGTGGGGATTGCAACTCCCACTGTTCGAAAGTATGGTCAAATCTTAGAGCGGAATGGATATGAGTTTTTGAAAGATGGAGATCGACGTATCTTTGTTCAATCTGACATTGTAGCGCTTATAGCGCTACGCGATACGGACAAGCCCCTAGACGATACAGCTAAAGAACTTGTATATCAACAAAAAGAAAGATTAGAAGGATCCAATGAAACACAGATAGCGGTACCCGATACATATAAAAATTTACCCCACGACCCCAATCAATTAAACGAGGTCTTAATGTTTTTAGTCAATGAACTCGCAGCCACACGTGAAATGAATGTCCAACTGACAAACGATATGTCACAGCTTAAAACAAAGGTTTCCCGGCTCCAGCAAGATCATCATGTTATAAGTTCTAGTATTGGAAATTCAGCGCAAAGAACTAATGCTAAAATTGAACAATTAACTGAACAACAAAATACCCATTACGAAACATTGCTGGAACAAGAAAAACAAAAAAGTGAACTCTTACAAAAAGAAATACAAAATATGCGGGACGAACAGAAAAAAGAATGGAATTCACAAAATGAATTTAATAAACGTTTAGAAGAGGCTATACAAAAACGTTCCGAAAAATGGCGGGGGCTTTTCTCCATATTCAGAAAATAAGGTGAGTGTTAAGGTTTTTTTGCCTAGCTGTGTATTGATTTGTTGAAGCAAATTATTGATGTAGAAACATTTGATATATCTTTTTTAAATAAATAATGATGGATAAAAGCATTGAGATGCGAATCCACAAAACTTTTAAAAAATCATAGTGCCATATATGATTCGCGTAGTTGAAACACAGAATTAAGAAAGAATATTTCAATTTTACAGGATTTGGTACCTGCTATGTGAGAGCTCGGCGATACCAGTGTATCGGACGTTCTACCAAAGGCAAACTAAGGCTCAATTGAAATTCATTGGAGATTTGTTTAAGCGATATGCATCTAAAACAAGAGTTATCCTTACTAGAGTTGCTCCAGACAGGGGTGTATCGCTGGGCGATATAACTTGCAAATAAATTCGAAACCTTTAGGTTTAATAGAAAAGTGGCGTTCGATATGCAAACATGATATACATCCGAATGAACGAGTATTCTTTTCTAAGGAATTGGGGATGCAACACCCACTGTTCAAAAGTATGGTCAAAACTTAGAACGAAACGGATATGAGTTTTTAAGATGGTAGTTGCCTATCTTTATTCAATCTGACATCGAAGCGCACATAGCGTTACGCGATACGGACAAGTCCCTAGAGGGTACAGCTAAAGACCTTGTGTATCTACAAAAAGATAGATCAGATGAATCTATTGAAACAGAGATAGCGATACCTGATACATATGACAATTTAACCCATAATTTCAAACGAATAAAAGAGATTTTAATTGTTTTAACCAATGAACTCGCAGCTACGCGTGAAATGAACATCCACTGACAAACGATATGTCTCAGCTTAAAACAACGGTTTCCCAGCTCCAGCAAGAACTATGATAGTGTTCCTCAAGAAAGGGGCTTATCGGTTCTTTTTTGTGTTTCGTATCGCTGGGCGATATAACATGAAAATAAATCCACGGAACCTTCATCTTTAATAGAAAGGGAGGTCCGATATGCGACAGGATATACATCCGAATGAATGAGCATCCTCTTCCAAGGAAGTGGAGATGCAAAATCAATGTTCGAAAGTATGTTTAAAACTTAGAGCGAAATGGATAGTTATTGTTAAAATGTGGAAATAGACACATCTTCGTTCAATCCGACATCGAAAAGCTTAAAGCGTTACGCGATACGAGCAACCCTCTAAACGATAGAGCTAAAGACCCTTGTATCAAGAAAAAGAAAGATTAGAAGGAACCAATGAAACAGAGATAGCGATACGATACATATGACAATATATTTAACCCATGTTCTCATTCAATTAATAGAGAGCTTGATTTTTTAACCAATGAACTCGCAGCTACGCGTGAAATGAACATCTAACTGACAAACGATATGTCACATCTTAAAACTGAACAACAAAAAACCCATTACGAAACATTTCTTCAATAAGAAAAAGGTTTCATTACTTTTTTTTTAGTCTCCTTTACGATATTCATGTGTTAATTTGCGTTAATAACTATTTAAACCTAAGGCAATTAAATCAAAAGTAGAAATTCCTTTGTTCCAACTATTCGGAATCACTATTTTCAAATTTCAACAATTTCCCGAGAAATATCTACAAATTCTGAGTAGATATCGACAAAATTAGAAGCTTCTAAAAGAAGTAGTAAAACATAAGTACATCGAAAAGAGTAAATATGACTAAATTCTTAGCCAGGCACACTTATTGGGTAAAAATGATATCTATGCAGTAATTATTGCAGGATTTTCAGATAAAGTTGCAAAGATATATTTTTGTGATGGCTTGATTTTTTACGCATGTAAATAACGTATATGATGACGTTTTTTTAACTTATATACAAGTTGCAAAAGAGAGCTTCTTTATCGAGCATAACGAAGAGTTTAATATTAATGAAGTTAATACATTGGTGAAAATTATGACCAATTGAGCTGCTTTTTTATTAAAACTGCGGGATAGTGGCTGTGGAAAATGAATAAGAAGAAACAGCATAACTAGAGCCCATCTCAAACGAGAAGGGCTTTTTTTGTCCTCGGGTTTGTCCTCTTCTTAATAATATCGCATTTAAATTAATTTAGTTGAATTCTTGCGAAATATTGATATATAGTCCTTTTTTGTATCCTATTACTTTCTATTTTATTTAAAGATGAATGGGCGGAATGATGTAATCATTCCCCAAAACCCTTGAATTATAGGGGTTTTTAAGATGGAGATAAGTGAAATGCTAACTTTTTGCTAACTTTCAGTTTCTGAAAACTTACTTTCACTATTTAGAGGAGACCTTTCGTAAGTTCAATGAACTTACGAAAGGTCTTTTTTCAATATTTTTTGTCATATGAGCGTAGATGTTCATTGTTGTATTTATGTGTGAATGTCCTAATCTCTCTTGTATCACTTTTATACCAGCACCAGCTTCAATGTGAAGAGATGTGTGGGTATGTCTAAAACTGTGTGGAGTGATGTGCTTTTTTAATCTTCATATGCTTCATTTGTTCGGACTGTAATAAATTTTTGTGATTCTTAGTTTTTCTTTATGAAGTCAAGGGTTGACCACTTTAGAGCAAGAATTTCTTCCAAGCGAACTCCCGTATACGCTAAGTTGCAAAGGCAAGATAGTCAAAAGAAAGTCCATTTTCTTTAGCAATACTTAAGAATGCCTTCAATTCACTTAATTCCAAAAATTTATCTTTGGGTTCTTCTTCAACATCTTTTATAGTTATTTGTTTTTTAGGCATAACAAAACCTTCTGTTGGGTTTGCAAGTAGTAAATCTTGGCGGAGAGCGTGTTTAAAAATCATATTTACAGTAGTATGAATGCTATCAAGGTAGTTATGGCTAAACTTCTTGGACAATTCATTGAAATGGGACTGATACATATGCCTTGTTATCTTTCGCAAAAGGAGATGACCCCATTTTAGATATAAGGTGCTTTATAGCAATGCTACGAGTTCTTACACTGCTTACTTTTACTTGAATACCAAAATATTCAATCCATTTCATCGCGAAATTTTTAAAAGTGATATTCATTTCCTTCAATTCGGTTTCGTATTTCTAGATTGGTATAGAGAAACGCCTAAGATAAACCTGATACCATCGTAACTCGGTTAAAGTTAATTTTAGCTTTTGTTTTTATAAGACGTTGTAAAACCTGGGAAAATACTTTGATATACTTTGAGATTGCATCTAAAAGAATCCTCCGTCAAATAAAGAGAGATTTGAACTTTGGGTCATGAGGATGAAGTTTAGTTTACTTACACTTTTTGTACTATATAGTCTACAACAAAAGACCATAACATTTACAACATTTGATGAGCAGGCAAATAAAGAATCTAATAGTATACTAGTATTGTGTCTTACCATTTAGGGTAATCGCACAGCCGGTGATTGGCTAGTGGATATTTTGCCATTTTGCCAGTGCCGGTTTTTTGTTAGATAATGATAGATAATGATTCTTGCAAATAAAGGAAGGTGCCGTTTTGAAAAAGATAGATTCTATCACTAGGAGGGAACAAATAGCGAGTTTTTATCTTTATTCTATTTCTTTTCTTGGTATGATTGCTGTTATCAATTCTATATTTAAAAGTGAAATGCCTTCTGAATTCATAATCGTTTTGTTGTTAGCTGTGTTAATGGGGATTATTGAGTATTTTCCTATCCGTATTGGAAGAGGAGGTATTACACTCAGTCTTACGCTTATTTATCCAATGAATTGGGAGTTTGGTATACATATAACGGTTGTTGCTTGTGTATGTGTGATGGTTTTTACACATACCCTTCGCCGCTTACCAATTCAAAGGACACTATTTAATTGCACCCAATTTGCTTTTAGTATCACTTTGGCAGAATGGTTTTCCAACGAATGTATTTCTTTTTTTATTACGGAGATGAACCTGCCAGTTTTATATGAAGAATTAATAAGCTTGCTGTTATTTACCGTCTTTTTTTGCCTTTTCAACACCCTTTTATATGATCTTTTAATGGTGTTTCTGCCTCAGCAATATCCACTAGAACAGTGGCACAAGAAAAATATATTTTTATTTTTGAGCGCAAGTTTTTGTTTATGTTACGCCTCTCTTATTTATATCTTAGAACATCGATATCGAGGGGAGTTGGATGGAATTACCGTTCTGTTCTTCTTTTTCCCACTTGTAGCAATCTGCACCATCAGCTCCTTCATGAGGCAAATACGGATTGAAAAAGAACGATTATATAACCTTTTTACCATTACGACGGAGTTAAGTCACGGGCTGTCTGCCGGAAACTTAGATCAAATGAAACAATCACTTAAAGGATTCTTGGGAATACAAGCGTATGCTTTATGGGCAAAAGATGAGGGGGATTGGCAGCTTCTATTAAAGGATGGGAAAGTACATTCCAATATTTCAAGTTCTTCTGATATCCATCCGAATTTTGAAGAAATATCTGAAACCTTTGTTGTTACTGATTGGAAAACAGGTATGGCCCCGGGAGATGAAGTATTTGAAGATGTCATACGTTCCCTTGTCTACCTACCTCTTATAGTAAATCATGAATTGGTAGGGATATTTGTTGCAGGTAAAAGCAGGAGGGCGAGTTTTATTACCGAAGATATACAGTCCTTATCTACGTTTGCCAATCAATTGGGCAGCTTGCTGAAAACACGGTCCCTCGTCGCCGAACAAGAAAAACGAATGATTCTGGAAGAAAGAAATCGGCTTGCCCGGGAAATTCACGATGGAATTGCACAAGTATTAGCCGGGGTCATATTTCAGCTGGAATCAGCTCTGAGGCAGTCCGCGGATCAATCAGGAAACATGGAGCAAGTGGTAGACAAAAGTATAAAAAAATTACGGAAGAGTTTAGGGGAAGTTCGCTATTCTATCTATGCTTTAAAGCCATATCCTACCCAAAGGCTAGGGTTAAAACAAGCGATTGCAAATAAAATTCAATCGATAAAACAAGAAAATAATTTAGCGATTAAATATCATGAAAGGGGCCGTTCTCGAACACTCAGTTTTACAATAGAACGAGCCATCTTCGATACTTTACAGGAAAGCTTGCAGAATATTGTAAAACATGCAAAAGCGGACGAAGTTGACATTCTTCTAAGCTATCACCGTGAACATGTGCTTTTAAAAGTGAAGGACAACGGGATTGGCTTTTCCCTTTTTGAATCCATGATTAAAACAAAGCATGAGCCCCATTATGGCATTTTACATATGAATGAACAAGCTGAACAGATGGGCGCTACCCTTCAGATTGATAGTTCCACAGGAAAAGGTACAGAAATTACATTGTTCATTCCAGATTCAGAAACAAGGGAGGAGTACCATGATTCAAATATTATTAGTAGATGATCATACGGTCTTGCGTGATGGAATTCGGAGTATATTGGATCTCGAATCAGACATCCGAGTCGTGGGGGAAGCTGTGTCCGGGGACGAGGTGTTGAAGAAAGTAGAGGAGTATCGACCTGATTGTATTTTGATGGACATCAATCTCCCTGGAAAAAATGGCATTGAGGTCACGTCCCTCGTGAAAAGTCAGTATCCGAATTGCCGCGTTCTTGTATTGACGATGTATGAAGATAATGAATACTTAATGGAAGCACTTCGGGCTGGTGCAGATGGCTATTTATTGAAGGATTCGTCATCCGAACAAGTGGTAGCAGCGATTCGAATGGTGTCACAAGGGGATTCGGTTATTCATCCTCGTATGACCAAAAAGCTGATAACGTATCATCACCAGCAAACGAAATCAGAGCCAAACGAAAATACTCTGACTAAGCGTGAAAAAGAAATACTGTTTGAGTTGGCCAAAGGTCTTAGTAACAAAGAAATCGCTGAAGCTTTATTTATCAGTGATAAGACTGTCAAAATTCACATCAATAAGATTTTCAAAAAGCTGAATGTGAAAAGCCGTTCACAGGCAATCATTTATGCCGTTCGAAATCAACTTGTTCCATTTTCATAAATCATAATCACTTAAAAGAACTGTTCAGTACCTTTATTATTTTTCTTTAATAACAGATCTGGAATAGTTCTTTAGTTATATATTGATCTAGAACCAATAGATGAAAAATTACTTCTTATGATTAATTTTCAGAAAAGTAGAAATATGGGATGATATATTAAATCTTAGTTTACTAGATCCATGAATTCATCTTTAAATGAATTGTTTATGAAGAACAAATGTTTAGGGAGAAAATAGCAAATATATAGGATAAGGGGATGCGGTATGAAGAGGAAAAAAATCAGTAAGATTCTTACAGGGACATTAGCTGTTGGCATGATATTATCTCAAGGCGCTCCGTATAATGTATTGGCGAAAAGCCCGTTTGAGTTGAATCCAGTTGATCATGCGGAAGAAATTTTAAAGAGCCTGTCTGCGGAACAAAGAAAGGCTTTAGAGCAATTGGATACCAATTCAAACTTTACGATTTCTCCGGATATTAATGCAAATAGTCCGGAATTAGTCAAAGTCATCGTCGAATTTGAACAGGCGCCAGCCAAAATAGAAGTGATGAAACAAGCGGCGAAAGGAAAGAAACTATCTTCTGCAGATGCGAATGAGAAAGTGGAAAAAGCTCATAAAGATTTTAAACAGCATGTGCAATCATTGAAATCACAGAAAAACGTGACTAATTACAAAGTGGAAGATGTAAAGATCACAAGAGAGTATAAAAACGCCATCAACGGTGTAGCGATGACACTGCCTGGTGTGGCAGTTAAGGATTTGCTGCAATCTGGAGTAGTTAAACGTATTTTTAAAGATTACGAAGTGAAAGTGGAACCGCCGGTAAAAACGAAAGAAGCCATCGAGCCGAAAATGGCAGACAGTATTCCGCAAATTGGCGTGGACAAGCTGCATGCCGAGAACATTACCGGCAAGGGCATTAAAGTCGGTGTACTTGATACAGGTATTGACTACAATCATCCTGACTTAAAAGAAGCATATAAAGGCGGATATGATTTTGTAGATAATGATGCCGATCCAATGGAAACGACCTACGAGGATTGGATTAATGCTGGCAAGCCGGAAGAACCAGGCTATGTGTATTACACAAACCATGGGTCACATGTCGCAGGGACGATTGCAGCCCAAAAGAAAAACAATGTGGATTATGCTGTGAAAGGGGTAGCACCTGAAGTAGATTTATATGCGTATAGAGTATTGGGACCTTGGGGAGGGGGAAATACACAAGGAATCCTTGCTGGAATCGATAAAGCGATTGATGATGGCATGGACGTCATCAATATGTCGCTTGGCGCGCAGACTAACGATCCTTTATACGCCACTTCTGTCGCAGTAAATAACGCCATGCTTTCAGGATTGGTGACCGTCGTTGCTGCAGGTAACGCCGGACCGAACGAGAAAACTCTTGGTTCTCCGGGAACAGCGGCTCTTGGCATATCAGTAGGTGCAAGCGATGCCTCCATGTCCATTCCCGCATTTAATGGAAGCGCTTCCGCCGAGAAATTTGAAAATATGCAGCTGCTAGGCAAAGATTTTTCTGATAGATTAGAAGAATTGCAAGGAAAATCCTTACCAATTGTATTTGCGGGACTTGGTAAAGCAACTGATTTTGCGGGGAAAGATGTTAGCGGGAAAATTGCGTTGATTCAGCGCGGGGAAATTGCTTTTGATGAAAAAATCAAAAACGCCAAAAACGCTGGGGCTAAATCAGTGATTGTGTATAACAATGTCGACGGGCAAATACCTGCCTACTTGGGTGAGGCTGTCGGGTTAATCCCATCCTTCCGCCTGTCAAAAGCGGATGGTGAGCGATTAAAAGGGCTGGGCGAAGGTTCTTTCACATTTGAAACGTTAAATAACACAAAAACGGAAGGCGATCATTTAGCAGATTTCAGTTCACGCGGACCGGTAAATGGAAATTATGATATAAAGCCGGATGTAGTCGCTCCAGGTGTGTCGATATTCTCTACGACACCGGAATTCATCAACGATCCGCAGGACGGCATTAATTACGGGAATGCCTATGTGCGCATGTCGGGTACATCGATGGCTACACCACACGTGGCAGGCGCAGCAGCATTGATTTTGCAGGAGCATCCGGAATACACTCCTTTCGATGTAAAAGCGGCACTCATGAATACATCGGATGATTTAAAAGGGAATAATTCTGTATACGAAGTGGGTGCAGGACGAATCGATGCCTATCAAGCGGTTCATACAGACACATCCATCAAAGTATGGGATAAGACAAAAAATATCGAAAATGGAAACCTCGTAGAAATTGACGAACAAACAGGCTCCATCGTATTCGGCAGATATTATAAAAAAGGTAATGAACCAATTGAAGCAAGCAAAAAGGTGAAGGTTCAAAACAACAGCCAGGAAGAGAAATCTTTTAAACTAGAAGTGGAGTATCACGGTGAGCGTAAAGGCATTCAAGATGCCGTGAAGAACGGTGTAAAAGTGGCGGTGCCTTCATCGATTACAGTGGGAAGCGGCCAAGTACAGGAGCTCCAGCCAAAAATAACGATTCCAACCAGCGCTGCGGCAGGAAGATATGAAGGGTATATTCATGTGACCAACGCGAACAATCCAGCCGAATCCTATCAAATTCCATTTGCTGTTATGGCGACGGAAAAAGGATTTGATTATGTCAAAGCGACTAGACCATCCGTGACAAATACAACACCTTTCTGGGAACTTAATGACAAACAGATCCATTTCATCATGAAGTTGAACAGCCCAATGACAACCATGGATGTGCTTGTAAAAGACGGTAAAACAGGAGAAGCTGTAGGGTTCATAGGGACAGCGAACACTAACTTTCCAATAGATAGAGAAGTGTTTCTTACGGGTGCGTTCAGCGGTACGGTCTTACCATTTACAAATGATCCGTCCCAGCCAATCAGTGATGTTCCTATAAAGCTTCCAGCAGGCGATTATATACTGGAACTGATTGCACACGATGAGGATGGGAAATCATATGTGGTAGACAATCCACTTATCGTGGACAATACAGCACCAGAAGTCAACATGGATATAAAATCGGGTGTAATCGAAATCAATGATTCTATGTTTACAGTAGAAGATGGCCAAAAAGCGGTGTGGATGCATGGAACAGCTAAGGATGAGACAGTGGATCTATTACAATCTAAAGGGTTGGACATCGATCAATCGTCCAACACTATGGCTTACTATACAGGTGCCTCTGGATATATGGCTGGGTTCTTCCCGATTCAAGCGAATGGAGATGTGAAGTTAGGAATTGAGGAAAGTGATATTGCAAAACAACCTATGAGATTGTGGTTGAGAACGTGGGATACTGCAACGGCAGTTGGTTACCAAAAGTATTATTTCATGAAAGAAGGAACGGAATATACGACTTCCAGTTATAACAAGAAAGAGTTAAAAGTCGGCGATAGCTTTACGATGACACTCAGCCTTAATAATGTGAAACAGCTTGTCTCGGGAGAATTTAATGTAGAGTACTACAAAGACTTCTTCAAGTTTTCGAACGTGAAGCTGAACAAGGCAGTCAAACAATATGCAAAGGAAAAAGGCTTACAGGTATCACTAGATAAACCTGTTGTGACGGAAGGTACATTCAATAATAGTTTGAAAATCGGTGCTTCCATTACTGGAAATGCATTCAGAGGACTGGATGGAGACATGCCGTTCCTCGATGTAACGTTTAAAGTATCGAATGATGAAGTTTACGACGAAATTCCTGGATTTGAGGTAAAGAAGGGGTCTTATAAGAAATCCGGACAAACAGCAGACACTGCTATTCCTTTTTACGGCACTGAAGATCTTAAATTAATTCCTACACATACACAGTTGCTGGGATCCATCTTACCGGAAGCATTTTTGATATATGAATCAGGATCAGCATTTTTGAAAAAAGCGGATTACTCAAAAATAGGAGCACAAGTATACGCTCTCTCTAAAAGTGGTAAAAAATATCCAGGAACAATTGATAAGAGTGGAACATTCATAGTCAATGATATTCCTGCTTCCGATCAAGTATATACAGCTGTTTTCGATGTTCCGGGGCATCTTAAAGTGATGAAGAAATTCATTCCTGGATATCATGATGCAAATGGAGAGCTACGAGGGCAATTTTTAAGAATTGGTCAGAGAAGTCTTGCAGGGGATGTGAATGGCGACAAAATGATTGATATCCTCGATATCCAGAGTGTCGTTGATGCATATGGTACGAAGGATTCATCCATCGTGCCGCAAGATATCAATCAAGACGGAGAGGTGAACGAGACAGACATTCGCTTCGTTGAGAAAAATTTCTTAACGAAGGGACCGGATGCGCCTGCCGATAAACAGCCGAAAGAAAAAATTGGAAAAAAAGGTCTGGAATACTTCCTGCGCCTGATCGGACTGGAGCCAAAGCAATAGCAAGAATAGATGGGGAGGAATGCAGAGCGTTCCTTCCTTTCTTTTTTATAAAATAAGAAGAGCAGAGTTAAGAAAAGTTGATAAGTCCTCTTTTTTAGAAGATATGTGCGGAGTACCAGATTTCTTCAACAAAAGGGTACCGACCCATCAGGTTAACGCTGCTGAATCTCCTTTACTCCTACACCTGCTTTAATTAAAAGGGATGTGTGAGTATATAAGAGGGTTCAATGTATCTTAAGTGATTATACGAAATTGTGCGTGTGTGTAACTTGCAACAAAAAAGGGGAAATCTTGAGGATAAAGGCTGGCCAGTTTTCTAAAGGCACAGGGCAAGGCGCCAGGCCCAACCAGATGTAACACCCACAATTCATTAGGAAAGCTATTTAAACCTTGTTGGGCCAAATTAACAGAACAACCTATGCTAGTATACAGGTACTGTGCAATCTCTAATTGGTATAGAAAATCCACTATATAAAACGTTACAAGCTTAGCACCTTAAACAGGTGCTTTTTTATGTGCTACCATACATATAACTATAACTGGATGTTCCCACCAAATCTTTAAAGATAAAGACCAACTTCTAACTAAATTAAGGGTTCTTTACTTTAAGATCGAGGCTGTCTTTAAGGCAGCTTTTTCGTGCGCCCGGCATGGGTGCAATCTATAGGGTGAAAGTCCCGAACCATGAAGGCAGTAGTAGTGGTTAGCTTAATGCAAGGGTGTCCACGGTGACGTGGAATCTGAAGGAAGCAAGCGGCAAACCTCCGGTCTGAGGAACACGAACTTCATATAAGGCTAGGTATCATTGGATGAGTTTGCGAA